>JAIRNQ010000108.1 GCA_031257955.1 Deltaproteobacteria bacterium
AAGAGGTATTACACAAAGACATCTTTCCGTATAATGGACAAGTTAACCTTTAAAACTTCTATGACGGGACAATATTGTTGAAGAAGGTCGTAATGAAAGCGGAGCTTAAAACTGAAACAAAACAGAGTAGGTTCTTTGGATTACCCAAGAACGTCAAGCAAGACCCAGCCCCTCGCCTCATCTCTCTGTTCTCAGGGTGCGGAGGCCTCGATCTAGGATTTCGGCAAGCCGGGTTCGAGAGCGTATGGGCCAACGATTTCGATTCCGACGCCCAAGCCGTATACTCGTTAAACCTTGGCGATATAGACAAACGGGACATTAAAACGGTTAGAGAAAATGAAATCCCTGACGGGGAAGTATTGACGGCCGGCTTTCCATGCCAACCTTTTTCAAACGCGGGAAATCGAAAATGCGTCCATGATGCGCGCGGCCTGCTCTACAAAGAGTGTTTACGTATAATCAAGAGTAAAATGGTCCAAGTTATAGTTTTCGAGAACGTAAGAGGAATATTATCCACAAAATATACGGACGGTAGAAACTTAACAACTGTAATAAAAGAATATTTATCTAAAATTGTTAGTATTGGCTATAACGTAGTTTGCCAGCTAGTAAATTCAGTAGATTATGGTGTCCCACAAAACCGCCATAGAGTTTTCTTTGTTGGAGTAGGCAAAGATTTAGATAAAAGATACAAATTCCCTGAGAAGAAAGATAAAAATAATCTTACATTAAAAACGATATTAAAAGTGTCCCAAAATGCGTTAAATCATGTTCATTGGAACTTAGCGCCACAAGCGCGGGAAATGCTTCGCCACATCCCACAGGGAGGCTCATGGAAAGACGTCCCCTACGAAACGTTGGCGCCTCGGTTTAAGAAAATTCGAGACAACATGAGAAAATATCACTCGCCCAATTTATATAGACGGTTTTCGCTCGATGAAATCAGCGGAACAATAACCGCGTCGGCGCAACCCGAAAACTGTGGCATCGTTCATCCAACCGAGGACAGGCGATATACCATCCGGGAAATCGCTAGAATCCAAACGTTCCCGGACGAATTCAAATTCATCACGGATTCTACCCGAGAGATAACCGCCATGTATAAAGTAATAGGCAACGCCGTCCCCGTGACTTTAGCCAAGGTAATTGCCATGAGTATAATGAAACAAGTATTTCAACAATAATTCAAGGGACGTAACTTGAACGATACCGCCCAAGCATATTAGCATATTCGCTAGGGCTAATGATTGGTGTAGGTGTATGTAGTAAAGACGAAAATAAGTATATAATTCGATTCCTCTTCTCAAAATGGAGCTATCTCGAAAAAAATAAGATTTAGGCCATAGATAATCGAAATGATAAACAAAACAATGGGTTCTTCCTGATTGTTATGTAACTATATTGAAAATTTGTTCAAATATGCCATAAATAAGGGATTCCAAAAAATGTAGCCTGTCATCGATCCATCATATAAAACAATTTTTAAAGCGATGAGCGCTAAAATTTAAGCTAGTTTAAACGCAAACTCCAAGCAACCCTCGCGGAACAACGTATTGAAATATTAAAATTTCTATGAGTAAAACAGGTAGCTATTAGTCTTATACTTAAACCGCAAAACCTTATTCTTTTGCTTTTATTTCAATGGAGCGAACATGCCCGAGAAGCTGGGATTTCTCTTACCGGACTGCCGCCCGATCCCTCCAACTAACGTACCTTTAGCAATACCGTCCATTATTTCCGACTCTGTCCTAAAGCGTAAGATCTCCCGCTTGAATGCTGGTGAACCTCCAAGATTCATGGACCTTTTCGCAGGCTGCGGAGGTATCTCCTTAGGCTTCGCCTCTGCCGGTTTCGAGCTTGTCGCCTCGGTAGAGCTGGACAAATGGGCGGCAGAGTCGCATTCGGCCAATCTCATTAATGCTCTCCACGGAACTCATTTGTCAGCCCATCAAAAGCCTCGTGACATCACCGTGGAAGACCCCGCCTCCATATTCCGTGACTATGGCTTAGTTGGTTCCGTAGACGACTACGTGGACGTTCTGGTCGGCGGCCCTCCATGCCAAGCCTTCGCACGAGTCGGTCGGGCCAAGCTTCGCTATGACGCTCTTCGCCGCAATGAGGGAGACGCCCAAATAGCTCATCTGGTTGACAGCCGGGTGAACCTTTGGGAGCGTTATCTTTATTTCGTCCGCGAGACCAAACCTTTGGCCTTACTGTTAGAGAACGTACCTGACATACTCAACCACGGGGGTAAAAACGTGGTGGAGTCCATCGCCGGTCAACTTTGCTCGCTTGGATATTTGGTGAATTACACTCTGCTCAACGCTTCCTGGTTTGGTGTCCCCCAGGCTCGCGAGCGCATGTTCTTGGTCGGAGTTCATCAAGCTCTAGAGCGCGACCCGTTCTTCCCGGCCCCGACCCATTATTTTGAACTACCATCTGGGTATGCTTCTTCCAGGGCTACCGCCCTTAAATTAGTGAGAAGTCGCAATCCAAGCAATAACAATAAACCGCTTCCTCGACCTGAAACCGCAAAAGCGGGGCAACACTATTTCCAAGTCCGTGAACCGTCCGTAGATGACGGGTTGCCGCCAACCACCACGGCAGGCGAAGCCCTAGCGGATCTACCGCCTATTTTTGCTTTGGAACTTTTGAAAAAGGGCCTTCTCATTCGAGGACGGAAAGATCCATCTCAAAAGACTTTCTACGCGTCGGACATCCCGACAACGGATTGGTCCCGACTCATGAGGCAGTGGCCAAACTTCGGCACCGAAGACGTTACGACCGGCCATGTCATTCGTTACCTCCCACGCGATTACAAGTTTTTCCGCCTTATGGGAGAGGGATGGAGCTATCCTGACATTTGGCGCTTTGTCGAAGATAAGCGATACCAGCTTCTAGTTAAACTGTGGAATGGCCAAGATGTGGATCGTTCCTTCATTGAAACGAAAAACAAAGAAATCATTAAAGACTGGACCATTCCCTACGACCCCAACAAATTTCCCAACAAATGGGGTAAACTAAGCCACGACAAGCCGGCTAACACACTGCTCGCACACCTGGGAAAAGACTCTTATAGCCATATTCACTACGACGACCGGCAAGCCCGGACGATATCGGTACGCGAGGCGGCCCGTTTGCAGTCATTTCCCGATGGGTTTGTTTTCCATGGATCCATGAACCCGGCTTTCAATCAAATAGGGAACGCCGTCCCTCCGCTGCTTGCCTATGCCCTGGCCATGACCTTTCGTCGAATTTTGGGTTGCCGGAAGCTTCCCGACTTGCGGGAGGGGCTGTTAGGTATAACTGACCGTATATTGGCAAGAACAATCAATAAAGGTGAATCAAATTGAATTTACTAATTTTACGACTTTTAACGAATAGCGGCCTGGGATAGTTCCTTGAGTATCGACGCCAAGGTAAGGCGACATCGAAACAACGGGCTATCAACTTCAATGGACCCGTAGTGGCTCGGGTGTTTCCCGTTGCTAGCGAAACCGCCCAAATTGAAACGAATAATAGTCTCTATATTGTAATATAATTTAATATCTTGCCATCTCCCCACATAGTTTCCGTTAGTGGCCGCCGTAATGGACAACTGGCCAGCCAATGAAGGGCTTTATGGGCATTGGGTCAGGCGTTAAGGCGGGCGGCGGTCACCTTTGGAAGGTTATTTCGGTAACTATGCCGTTGGTGAATTGAACCTGGAAATCGGTGGTATCCCTGGCCCTGACCGAGCCGTTTTGGGCTTGGATGGTGATTCTGTAAGCGGAAGACTCGTTCGGGTTGTCGGGTGCCCGATAGCTATGAAGTTCCACGGTGTTTCCGGACACGGTCTCGGTTTTTACTTCATTTGACTGCCCAATCATGTGAGTGAGCTGTTCTCTGTTCGTTTGGCCGAGAATGACATAGCCCTCAATGACGCGCGAAGGGAGGCCTCTGGGGGTCTCGTAGGGCACGCAAGCGAGCAAAAATATAGAGGCCAACGCCACTGTCAGTAGTTTTTTCATGAGGCACCTCGTTGGGAAAATATAAGCTATAGTATAAATTATACGACATTCCGGCTCAAGTGGGAACTTGGGGACTTGGGGCATGACTTGGCCGGCTCCTTCGTTTTTTTAATCCCACCTTTTTTTGTCTGGACTCTCGACAGGTTAAATAATTTCCTATATAATAGCTTCTGTGTTAGGATTATAAGGTAGATAAATCCTGCTTGTGGTTAACTCCGATCAAACTTTCCTAACTTAGGCTTAGTTAGGAAAAGCGATGTTGGAAGTGACCAGATATACGCTTTATTTAGAGCCTTTTGCCAGAAGTTGGCTCTAGGCCGATGGCCGGCGGACCTCCCTGGCTTCCCCGGAGGCGGGAGTCGCCCTTGGCAACCCCGAAGGCGGGATTCGCCCTGGGCAACCCCGAAGGCGGGAGTCGCCTGGGCTGGTCAGGTCTGGAGTTTGTTTTAGTGGGTTTTTTTTGGTAGCGCGGTTTCATGGTCACTGAGGGAATCATCCAAAACCAGGCCCTGTCTTGGGCCAGGGAGCGGCTGGGCGATCCGGCGGCCGAAGTGGAGGCCTTGCCCGGGGAAGCTTCGGGTCGGCGATTCGCCAGGATTCGGGGCGGGTTCGGGACGGCCATGCTCATGGTCGGGCCGGACGAGGCGGAAAACCTCAAGTGGCACGATTTGGGACTGAAGTTTTGGGCGGCCGGGCTGGCGGTTCCGGAGATTTTCGTTGGCGATCTGAGGCGTGGCTACTTTCTGATGGAGGATCTGGGCGAGGGGCGATTGGATCGCTTGGCCCTGGGGGGCGCTGCGCCGGCCGAACTGGCCGAGGCCTACCTTGGGGTGGCCGAGACCTTGGCCGACTGGCACGAGCGGGCCCTGGAGGCCGCCGGCGAACTGGCCCTGGCCAACCCGCCTTATGAGGCCGAGTCAGTCAAAACCCTGGAGTGGGACTACTTCGTCGCCGGCTTGCGGCTAATCGATTTGCCGCTGGTCATCCACGAGGATATCGACGCCGAGGCGGTCAGGCTCTGCCGGGCCGTGTCCTTCGCCGACGGGAGGCGGGTCTTGATCCACCGGGATTTCCAGAGCCGCAACCTGATGGTGACCCAGTGCGGTCCGAAGATCGTCGACTGGCAAGGGGCCAGGCTGGGACCGGCCACCTACGATCTGGGTAGCCTTTTGTGGGATCCTTACGTGAACCTAGACGCCTCAATCCATTATTCATGCGTGAATGCCTATCTGCGGGCCCGCAACCTCCCGGAACCCGACGAGGCCTTTTGGAACGATCTGGCCCTATCCAGTCTCATGCGGCTCATGCAAGCCACCGGGGCCTACGCCAAACTCTCCCGTATCGACAACTTGGCGCATTACGGGGCTTATCTTTTGCCGGCCGTCAATAGAATGTCCGAAATAGTCGATTTTCTCGGCTCCAGGGATTACCCCATGATTTATGAACTTATCGAGTCGGCGGCCTTGGCCCTCGGGGGCCCAAAGTGAAAGCGGCCAACGCTTCGGTGGGGGGCAGCAAAATAAAAGAGGTTACCGCTTCGGTGGGACCCAAAGTGAAAGCGGTAATCGCTTTGGTGGGGCGTGCGAAGTGAAAGCGGCCAACGCTTTGGTGGGGCGCGCGAAGTGAAAGCGGTAATCGCTTTGGTGGGGCGACCCAATGTGGGCAAATCCTCGCTGTTTAACCGGCTCCTGAAGCGTTCGGCGGCCTTGGTGGACGATAGGCCCGGGGTGACCAGGGATCGCCATTACGCCCCCCTGACGATCGAGGACAGGGAAGCCCTGTTGG
>JAIRNQ010000272.1 GCA_031257955.1 Deltaproteobacteria bacterium
TTCAAAAAAGCCACTGTCCAAAACCGGTTAGGCCCGGCGGATTGGAGGCCCCCTGGAATTTAGACCCTGCAGACTTTGGGCCCCGGGCATTTGGGCCGGCGGACTCTAGGCCGGCGGCAAGGGTGCCTCAGTCCAGAAAGGAGGAGGCGCCGCTTAAGAAATATTTAAGCTCGTCGTCGGTAAAGAATAGGCCAAAGCTCACGAAGGGCGAACGGCGTCCCTGATCGCTGATAAAGTCGTCGTAGCCGCCGCCAAGATAGAAAAACTTCCAAAAATTGTACATGGCCGAGGCCCGTAGGTGCGGGCGGTGATCGAAGTCGCCGCTGAAGGCCTCGAAGGTCAGCATAAGGTGCTCGACCGCCTCCCAATCCAGGCCAAAGCCTACCCCGTTTTCGAAAACGCCGGCCCTGACGACAACGTCGTAATATCGCTGGGCGATCTGAGCGTTAAACTTGAGCCGGCCCCGCTCGTAGTTCTCCCGCCGCCAGTTGGCGTTACCGGAACTGTAGTCGGTCCGGGAGTAGCGGCCGTAATAGTCGCCGGTCACGCCAACCAAGTAATAGCGGTCGGGGCTGGTGTGGATGCGGACGTTGGCCGTACCTTTGGCGTATCTATAGGCGGTCATGTAATCGGTCCTAAAATCGACCGATACGTGTGTTTTGCTGTCTTTCTCCAAGTATTGATTGACGCTGGTTAAGACATCGTCGATCTTATCGATGGTTTCCTCATCGTTAACCAGCCTACCCAGAGTACCTTCGCCGCTGGCCACTTTATCGGCGATCTCTTTAACGCTGGCCAGGGCGGAATGAAACTCCCGCAGGATTGAGTCGTCATTTACGAGTCTGCCGAGCGTTCCTTGGCCGGAGGCGATTTGGTCGCTGATCTTTTCCAAATTGGCCACCGATCGACCCAAAGCGGCCAGGGTATCTTCGATCCCGGGCCCGGAGGTCTTGACTAGGCCGTTTATGTTCTCGCTTAGCTCCTTTAGGTTGACCACGATGTCCCTAAGGTCCTGACCCCCGTCATCGGAGGCCAGGGCGCTAGTTAAGACCTTGATGTCGTCGGCCACGGAACTTAGCTTTTGAAATAACTCGGACATGTCCGGCGACTCCAGGGTCTTTTGGATCTGCTCGCCGGATGAGAGGTAGTTGCGGGTATCCTTGCCAGGGGCCAGTTCAATGTACTTATCGCCCAAAACGCCCTGGGTCTTGATTTGGGCCACCGTGTCCACCGGTAAAGGCACGTCGTTTCTGACCAGCATGGAAACCTTGGCCTGGTCCTCGTAAAGCTCTATGCTCTCCACCCGGCCCACGGCTATGCCGGCCACCTGGACGGTGACCCCGACTTTAAGGCCGGCGGCCTCGGGAAATATGGCGTCGACCTCGTAAAAATTCTGCACGGATCGATGGAAACCTCCCAGCCTGAAGGTCATCCAGATCAAGGCCGCCAGGGCCAACAGAATAAAGAGGCCTACCTTAAGCTCAGTTTTAACGCTATACATGGCACTATCTATCGCTTAAAAAAATTCGCTTGAAAAATGGTTAGTTAGTTTAGAATTTCTACGCCTTATCCATATCTTGAACGTCCTTCAAGTCGTACAATAGTTGCCCTAAAACTCCCCTTTGGCGATACTAGCCGGTAACCCCAGCTGGCCCTTTTGGGTGGTGCCCCTGTCCGGGGGCCCAGCCCCTGGGCCTTCGGCGGGCTCGGGTGCCGGAGGTGGGGAGTTTAGGGGCTCTCGCCGCCGGAGAGAAAGTTTATGACCTCGGGGTCCCGACTGGCCCTGAACTCATCTGGGCTGCCGCTAAGCACTACCCGACCCTGACGCAAGAGGGTCACCCGGTCGGCCAGAGACAGTGTGGCGGCCATGTCATGGCTAACCACGACCACGGTGGCCTTGGAGGCCTTCTGGGCGTGAACTATCAGACCGTCCACCTGGGAACTTAGGAGCGGATCCAGGCCGGTGGTCGGCTCGTCGAAAAACACTACCTCCGGGTCGACTATAAGCGCCCTGGCCAGGGCCACCCGTTTTTTTTCGCCGGTGGAGAGAAGGGAGACTCCCATATCGCCGTAGCCGGCCAAGCCCAGTTCCTCGAGGATGCCCAGGGCTTTTTTTCGAGCGGCGGCCGGCTTGGCCAAGCGGTGGAACCACAAGGGAAACACCACGTTCTCGCCCACGGTCAGCGAGTCGAAGAGGGCCCCTTCCTGAAAAAGCAGACCCATCCGCAGCCTCAAGCCGTCCACTTCCCGGGGACGGGCCTTGGCCAGATCGATATTCCCGTAACGAACGCTTCCTGAGTCCGGTTTATAGAGGCCGGTCAGGATTTTTAGGAGGACGCTTTTGCCCTCCCCGCTGCGACCGATGATGAAGTTAATCCGGCCCGGGAGTAGATCCAGGCTCACGCCCTTGAGGACCTCGGAGTCGCCAAAAGACTTGGTCACCTCCCGGACCTCAATGGCCGGGGCGCGGCTTCCCCCCGAGAGCGGGTCAGTTATGGCCGGGGCTCGGCCTACTTCCGAGAAGGGGCCAGTTTCCGGGCCATTTTCCGGGCCATTGTGGTTTTGGGCCGACAAGGCTGAGCCCTCAAAACATTATGGCCGTCATCATGAAATCGCTGACCAGTATGCTAACGTAGCTAATGACCACGGCCTGGGTGGTCGAACGCCCAACCCCCGTGGCCCCTCCCTGGGTATAGAAGCCCATGTAGCAACCGACAGAACTAATGATGAAGCCAAAGAAAGCCGCCTTGATTAGGCCGTTGTAGACATCGCCCATGACCACGATGTCGGTGATCCGGCCAGTGAACTGTCCGGGGTCCAGGCCTCGGCCGATGGCCACGAAAAAGCCACCGATGACCCCGATGGCGTCGGCTATGCGTCAGGAGGGGCAGCATGACCACGCCGGCCAGAAGCCTGGGAGTAACCAGATACTTAATCGGATCGGCGGCCATGACCGTCAGGGCGTCCATCTGCTCGGAGACTTTCATGGACGAAAGTTCCGCCGCCATGGCGCTCCCGACCCGGCCGGTGACCATTAGGGCGGTTAAAACTGGGCCCAATTCCCTGGTCATGGCCGTGGCCACGGTCGGCCCAACCATGCTCTCGGCGGAAAACCTAGAAAAGCCGTATATAATCTGAAGCGTAAAAACGCCCCCAGTGAAAAGCCCCGTCAGTATAACCACAAACAGGGAATCCACGCCTACGGTTTCCATTTGTTTAAAGTAATTACGAAGCCTGAAGGGCGGTGTGAATAATCCCCATGTGGCTTTGCCCGTTAGGATGGCATAACGGCCTAAGTGGAAGACGACGTGAAGGCCTAACCGGCCCAAGGCGGCCACGGCGGACAAAAGGGGGTTCAAAGGTAAACTTCCTTAACTATCGCTAGTAACAATCCAATCAGTAAAAGAAAAAAACTAACGTCAAAACGATTCATCAACATAGTTATTATGGCAAAAACGTATGTTTAAAACAAGGTCATGAAGGCTATTTTTCCAAAGCACACTTTCTGCGTTAAGATAATAAAGAACAAGCCTTTTTAGTTTTACGTTTCATAAAAGTATACCAACGATAACGTTAGGCCAAGTCTTTTTTTAGCGGTAGGATAATTATTGGTTAAGAATCTTTCGCTTCGCTATTTTATCTTTAAACATATCATATTTAAAAGATTTAATACTCTTTTAATGCCAATTCATCTTTGTTGCGCCCGAGGGACGCACATTTTTTTACAATCGAATATAATAAAATCGTCCTGCTTTTATTTAAATTTAAGTGAAAATAACATTAACTATATAGCTACTTTGTTTAACTAGATGAATTTATCATAATCATGGCTTTCATTTTTCTAAATTGGTTATTTTCTAAATATATTGCAAGTTATTGTTATTTTCCCCACGTTGTGTTAACCTATTTTGGGTAATATCCAGCCAATTTCTTTTCGGTCTGACCCTCCAAGGATAGCCGAAAGTCTTGGCCGGCCAAGTTCGGGACTTTTTGGCCCGCTCGCCGAGCCACTTGGGCCCAAGCGCTGAGCATTTTGGCCAAACCACCGTCCTCGCGACCCTTTTGGCCGTTCTCCAAGGTTGTCCGCCTTGATTGTCCATCTTGATTGTTTTGGCTAGTTTTTATTTGATAATTAGCTAATTTTTGTTCTTTTTAAACTTCTCTTTTACCTAATTAATAGTATATTTTCTTCCACAAACTAAACTCGTAGTATTTTCTGGTTGATGAATCCATGAACCTGGTATTATTGGTAGTCAAAAACGACAAGGTGGCCCAGACCATAATCGGGGCCTGCCATGACCGGGGCGCGGAGACCAAGCGCCTAGACAACTTGGCCGCCGCCCTTACGGCCTTGGGTTCTCCCGGGACCTCGGAGGTCCCCGATGAGACCCAAGACGCTCCCGAGCCCGGCGCGGCTGCCCAGGCCGGTGCCCCGGCCGGGGCCTTGATATTGGATATGTCCGAGTTTAATACCAAGTCGGACAAGAAAATCAATCAAGCCTTAGCTGAAATTTCTCAAAAGACAGTAATTTTGGGCCTGGGCTCCAATTATGACCTCAAATCGGTGACTTCTTTTTTCCGTTCCGGCCTTTCCGATTACCTTAACCTACCTATCGATCCTATCGAGCTAACCCGGGCCTTGAATAAGGTCCTGGGTAGTCTCTCCCAGACCCCCCAGGGCCCGAACGCCGGCACCCCCAAGGCCCCCCACCGGGCGGCCAAGTCGGCCTCGACCAAAACGGATCCCGGTTCCAGCGCGGCCACTACCGCCACCGGCCAATCCAGCCATGGGGCCGGGCATAACGCCAGCCATGGCATCAGCCATAGGGCCGGCCATAGTTCCGGGCACGGCAACGACCGGGGAGAAGGCACCGAATCCGCCTTCTATCCCATAGTGGGCCAAGACCCGGGCCTTATGGAAATTTTTCGCATCGTAGAAAAGGTGGCCGCCACCGACTCCACGGTCATGATCCACGGC
>JAIRNQ010000300.1 GCA_031257955.1 Deltaproteobacteria bacterium
ATTGACGCCACCAGCGGCAACACCGGGGTAGCCTACGCCATGATTGGCGCGGCCTTGGGCCGCCGGGTCATCTTGCACATGCCAGCCAACGCCAACTACGAGAGAAAGTCACTGATCAAGGCCTACGGCGCCGAGATTGTCGAGACCGACCCTTTGGAGGGTTCCGACGGGGCCTTCCTTTCGGCCGAAACCGAGTATCGGGCCCATCCGGAAATCTATTTTTTCCCCAACCAGTACCACAACCCGGCCAACCCCTTGGCCCACTACCGGTCCACCGGGCCGGAGATTTGGGGCCAAACCGAGGGCACGGTCACCCATTTCGTCAATTCTTTGGGAACCAGCGGGACTTTTATCGGGACGGCCAGATTCCTCAAGGAAAAAAAGGCCTCTATCCAGACCGTCATCGTCCAGCCCGACTCGCCCTTTCACGGGATCGAAGGGACCAAGCACATGGCCTCGACCCTTAAGCCGGACATCTACGACACCAGTTTGGTGGACGGCGAGGAGCGGGTCTCCACGGCCGAGGCCGTGGCCATGGCCCGGCGGCTGGCCAAGGAAACGGGCTTACTTGTAGGGATAAGCGCCGGGGCCAACGTTACCGCCGCCCTCAGGCTGGCCGCCCGCCTTAAGCCCGAGGATTCGGTCGTGACCATACTGGGCGACTCGGGCAGCCGCTACCTCTCCGACGGGACCTGGGACGACTGACCGGCCAAGCCAGTCGCCTGACCGGCGGCCGAGATAGTGGCCGAGACGGCGGTCGAGATAGCGGCCGAGATAGCGGCCGAGACGGCGGCCGAGACGGCGGCCGAGATAGCGGCCGAGACGGCGGCCGAGATAGCGGCCGAGATAGCGGCCGAGATAGCGGCCGAGATAGTGGCCGAGACGGCGGCCGAGATAGTGGCCGAGATAACGGCCTGAAGGGATTAACAGCCATGATACTGACCCACTCGGTTTTGGAAGCCATACGGGCCCACGCCGCCCGGGCTTACCCCTTTGAGGCCTGCGGCTTCATTTTGGGTCTCCTGGCCGAAAAGGGCCAGGATCCTGGCCAAGTCCGGGGGTTGGGGGTGTTGGAAGCCGTAAACTCCCGGGATCCGGAAAGCAGCCGCCGGCGCTTTAACGTTGAGCCCGAGGAGTTCCTTGAGGCCGAGCTTGAGGCCGACCGGCGGGGCTTGGGTATAGTGGCCATCTACCACTCCCACCCTGACCACCCGGCAGCGCCTTCGGACAACGACTTGCAAAAGGCCTTGCCCTATTACCGTTACCTGATCGTATCGGTGGAAAAGGGCCAGCCCAAAGAGGCCACCCTGTGGCTCTTGCTGGCCGACCGATCGGCCTTCGCCGCCGAGGACATAATCACCGGCCAAGATTGAGCTGGCCAAAACCGTTTGGCTTTGGCCAGCCAACCCAAACATTGAAACATTGGGCCAAAGGGCCCAAAGGAACGCCAGATGCCCATCGCCTTGAAAATTCCAACCGCCCTGAGGGGTTTCACCGACGGCTTGTCCCAGGTGGAACTGGAAGGGACCACGGTCGGGGAACTTTTGAAGAACCTTACCGAAAAATACCCGGATCTGACCACTCACCTCTATGACGAGGCCGGGGCCTTGCGCTCCTTCGTCAACGTTTTTGTGGACGGCAGCAACGTCAAGTCCCTAAAGGGGCAGGAGACCGAGCTTAAGCCGGGACAGACGGTCATGCTGGTTCCGGCCATCGCCGGCGGCGGCCCCTTGGCCCCGGAGACCCGGGGCTGGGCCGAAGTCCCGGCCGGAACCGAAACTGGGAGGTTTGGCGGGTGAGCGCGGAGGCGAGCGGGCCGGACGCGGTTGGGGGTCTGCCCCAGCTAACCGGCGAGGAAATTTCCCGCTACAGCCGGCACCTGCTGCTGGCCGAAGTGGGTCTGACCGGGCAGAGGAAGCTTAAGGCGGCCAGCGTGTTGGTGGTCGGGACCGGGGGCCTGGGGGCCCCGTTGGCCCTGTATTTGGCCGCCGCCGGGGTGGGCCGCATAGGCCTAGTGGATTTTGACTTCGTGGAGGCCTCCAACCTTCAAAGGCAAATTATACACGGAACAAAGGATATCGATAGGCCAAAGGTGTCTTCGGCCCAGGACCGGCTCAAGGGCCTAAACCCGGACATCGAAGTGGTACCGCATAACCTGAGGCTTTCGGGCAAAAACGCCGAAAAACTCTTCGCTAAGTACGACATCATTGCCGACGGAACCGATAACTACCCCACCAGATACCTAGTCAACGACGTTTGCGTCTTCCTAAAGAAGCCCAACGTCTACGCCTCGATCTTTCAGTTCGAGGGCCAAGCCACCATCTTTGGCGCCCCGGGCGGACCATGTTATCGATGTCTGTACCCTTCGCCACCACCACCGGGATTGGTCCCCTCCTGCGGCGAAGGGGGAGTGATGGGGGTCTTGCCGGGCATCCTGGGTTCCATCCAGGCGGCCGAGGTCATCAAGCTCATCGTCGGCGGGGCCGAGACCTTGGTCGGAAGACTCTTGCTCTTCGACGCCTGGGCCATGCGTTTTAACGAGCTGACCATCGAAAGGGATCCCGACTGCCCGGTTTGCGGGCAAAACCCGACCATCACCGAACCCATAGACTACGAGGACTTTTGCGGTCTGGGCGAAAAAACCCAAGAGGCCGCCGAGCCTATCGCCGCCGGGCAGCTAAAAGACCGACTGGATAAGGGCGACAGGCTTCAAGTCATCGACATCAGGGAACCCCACGAGCGGACCCTTTACCCCTTTCCCGGGGCCAAGGTGGTCCCCTTTGGGCAACTGGTCAGGAGGATGGAAGAGTTTAACCCCGAGAACGACTTGGTCTTCATCTGCAAGATCGGGCAAAGAAGCCTCTTCGCCATAAGGGCCTTGGCCAGAGCCGGTTACCGGGGGCGGATGCTTAACCTCCAAGACGGACTGGCCGCTTGGGCCAAGCTGATCGGCGGCCCGGAAGTCCCCTATTAGCGGGTATTTCCACCAGAGAGCCCAGCCAAAAGCCTCCATATAAGGCTTATTATGGCACCATTTTTAGGGCTGCCAGTTTCGAAGGGCCCCACCCCCCACCGGCGCCGAACCGGCCAGGGCGGGCGGGCTAAGCGGCGTTATCGACGTACTTGTGTTTTTTTACCCCAGCCGGCCGTTCGCGCCGATTTTTGACGTTTTAATAGCTTTCGAGCGACGATTCCAAAACGACCTTTCGCCCCGCCAGACGGGGCCCAGACACCGAAGGAGATTTTATTCATGACCGCGAACCCACCGAAACTTAATGCCCTCAGCCCCCAGACGGCCTATCAGCTGGCGGACATCTCCAAGACCAGACCCCAATACGGGGCGCTGACCCCCAGATGGCTGACCAGACTCCTTGAGTTCAAGGCCCTCAACAGCGGTATTTACCGGGTCAACAAGGTCCTGGAGGAAGGCGACACCCCCTTGGACGTCCTGTGCGGCCAGGATCCGGACACCGTCGAGATCCCGCAGGGCTACGTGCCTTACGAGCCCAAGCCCCGGGAGTACATCCTCAACTCCATCAGCGCCATCATCAACGTCGACACCAAAGTGTCCGACGTCTACTCCTCGCCCTACGACCAGACGGCCGAGCAGCTGGCCCTGGCCATCGAGAGCCTCAGGGAGCGCCAGGAGAGCCAGATAATCAACAACGACGACTACGGCCTCCTCAAAAACGTGGCCGAATCCCAGAGGATCAAGACCCGCAATGGTTCGCCGACCCCCGACGATCTCGATGAGCTCCTCTCTAAGGTCTGGAAAGAGCCCTCTTTCTTCCTGGCCCACCCCAGGGCCGTGGCCGCCTTCGCCAGGGAAGCCACCCGCCGCGGGGTTCCGCCGGCCACCGTCAACATCCTGGGCGGCGTCTTCATCGCCTGGAGGGGCGTCCCGCTCATCCCGACCGACAAACTCTTCGTCGATGGGCTCAAGTACCCCAAGGGCCCCACCGGCAAGACCAACATCCTCTTGATCCGGACCGGCGAAGCCCGCCGGGGGGTGGTCGGCCTCTACCAGGCCAACTTACCCGGGGATCAGTCCCGCGGCCTCTCCCTGCGCCTGAGGGGCGTAATCGATCTAGGCCTGGCCACGTAGCTCTTAAGTATTTATTGCTCGGCGGCGATC
>JAIRNQ010000264.1 GCA_031257955.1 Deltaproteobacteria bacterium
CTTCTCAGACTCGCTTTCCACCCGGGAAGCCTTCGAGCGGGCCCTGGTTAACTTCGAGACTGGCTTGGCCCTTCTGTCGGAAGCCCGCCGAGACGCCCCTACTTTGGTCTCACTGGGCCTGGACTACGACAAGACTCCTCTCCCCAGGCCCTGGGGCTGGCCCAACCCCGAATCCCGGGAGTTTTTGTCCCCCGAGCCGGGGGCCGGGGCCACGCTGGCCTCGGCCGGCTTCCAGGAACGCTTCGGCACTTCGGTTAAGATGGAACTGAGCCGTCTGGTAACCGCCGCCAAGCCGGAACTTTTGCCCCCCTGGTACCAATACCGGCTAGCCGCCCTCTTTAGGCGGGTGGCCTCCTCGGGCTACCCCCCGCCGGTCGATCAAATGGCCTTCTTCCGCCTGGCGGATCTCTACCTCAACTTGGCTCTGGCCGCCCTCTCCGGCTTCGAGTACGACCCGACCGACCACGGGGAAACGCTAAAACTGGCCTCCCTGGGTAGTCCAGGGCTTACCATTTCCGGCAGTCCCGCTGGGGCTGGGGCTAGCGGCGAGGGTTTTTCTTATTCCAATCCTGACCCCGAAGCCGGCCCAGGGGCCGGTAGCCAGGGCGAGCCCTCGGCCGACTTGACTGGCGGCCAAGCAGGAGAATTTGAAAGCCCGGCTGGGGCGGCGTGGCCGGCTGGGGCGGCGGGGCCGGATGGGGCACCGGGACCGGATGGGTCTGCGGGGCCGGATAGGGCACCGGGACCGGATGGGGCACCGGGAACGGATGGGTCGGCGGGGCCGGAACGGATACCAAGGCCCAGCTTAAGCTCGCTGATTATGGCCGAAAGGGGATTACTGTTTGCCGAAATGAGTCTTTTGGTAAAAGAAGACCAGGATTATCTCTTGCTGGAAGCCGAAAACTCATGGAAGTTGGCCGAGGCCGAAAGCCCAGGTTCCAGCCGCTACTCCAAGGCCCGCTGGGCGGCTTGGTCCGAACCGCCAGAAGTTTTGGCCCCCTTTCTCAGACATTCCGTGGACGAGCAGATCAATCTTTTGTGGCCCTCTTGGGACGAGGCCAGGCTGGAACCGGCCTTCAGGGATCTCATCGACCTGCACTGGTTTAAAACGGCCTGGTTCGGGTATAGCCGCTAAGCCATGGGGGGACCTTTGACCAAGCCATCGCAAGTATTCTACGGCGCCCGAGTTTTGGTTACCGGCGGTGCCGGCTTCATCGGCTCGCATTTGGTCGAAGCCTTGGTCAGGCATGGCCTAAAGGTTAGCCTGATCGACGATTTGTCGGGCGGTAAAATCGAAAACCTCTCTTCCGTTATCAATCGGGTGGAATTTTACCGGGACGACATTCGGAACCGTCCCCTGGTCGAAAAGCTGGTCCAAGGGGTCACGGTCGTCTTTCACCTGGCCGGCATATCCTCCGTCCCCCAAAGCCAAATCGACCCCAGTCTGTGCCTGGACGTGAACGGCCAAGGCACGCTCAACGTTCTGGAACTGGCCGCCAAAGCTGGGGTTAAGCGTCTGGTCTACGCCTCAACCAGCGCCGTTTACGGCGATCTGCCCGCCCCCCATGACGAAGAGCTGCGGCCCAGCCCAGACAGCCCCTACGCCGCCGTAAAACTTCTGGGCGAGCACCTGGGGCACCACTTTCGCGAGTCGATGAACTTAACTACCATCAGCTTGCGTTTATTTAACGCCTACGGCCCCAGGCAATCGCCCGATGGGCCGGACGCCGGGGTTATCCCCATTTTTTTGCGGGCCCTGAAGAACGGCGAGCCCCCCATAGTCTACGGCGATGGCCTCCAGACCCGCGACTTCATTCACGTCTCGGACGTGGTCAGGGCCCTACTCCATGCCGCCATAGTCAGCGAGCCCATGGAAACGGTCTTTAACGTGGCCACCGGCCGCAGCGACACCATCCTGAGCCTATTGGAAATCATGCGGGAGGACTTCCCCAACACCCCACCGGCCGTGCATCTGCCGGCCCGCTCGGGCGATCCGGTTATTTCCGTGGCCTCGGTGGACAAAGCCAGGGACATCCTGGGCTTCCAAGCCAAGGTGGGTCTTCGGGAAGGCTTAAAGGGTCTGGCCGACCACTTTTAAAACGCGCGAGTCCTTCAAGTCCTGCCTTCCCGCCGCTCGCCTCACCACCCTCGGCACCACGGCGCCCCGGGGGCAGGGCGGCCAAGGTCCGAGACGGACCTCCCGGACGGGCCTCCCGGCGGGAGGCCAGGCGCCGAGACTAGGCAGGGATATGTGTGGTATTGTCAACTCCGGGTGAGGAGTGGCCCTACCAAAATCGTAACTTATTTTCTTAATTAGCATTATAAGGTCTGCTTATAGGTATATTTAGAGGCAAAAAGTTATGCGATAAATTTCTGAAAACAGCCATTTTAACTTTGGCGTGTTTTTCTTTCCTTCCCCAAAAATGTTTATTGGCAATAAAACGATTGACACCCGGTCGATAGGGCTTTATAATGCCTTCAGCCGCATGTCATGTGTTTTTGTCCTTAAAGTATTTCTAAGCTTCAAGCCATAGCGAAATGAGGGCCCAACGGCAAAAGAATTCGCGTCCGCGCAATGCCATATACTAGACGCGCCGTCTCGTCCTCTTCCATAGCGGCCATAATCCGGTGTATCGATATCCGATAACGGCGATTTTTTTTGCATTCTTCGGGAAAACAAACTAAAATATCATAAACTGGACCGACGTCCCTATTGTACGCTGGGAATTTACGACGTCTTTTACTGCCGGTCAGTAGCCTTTAATCGTTTGCCGGGGCACAATATCGCCTGAAACCTTACCGGGACCCGTGACCGGGCAGTCACGGGGGTATCACTGGTCCCCTCGGGCCGCGTTGATTACCCGGGGCCCCTGGCCCCATGTTTTGATATCACGAAATCCTGACCGGCGATGGCGACTGGCCCGGACAATTCAGGCCCAGCTTTGGGTCTCATCTGCCTTTCATAGTTTGCCGGGGCAAAATATCGCCTGGAACCTTATCGGGATCCGTGACCGGGCAGTCACGGGGGCATCCCTGGTTCCGCGCAGGCCGCATAGATTTCCCGGGGCCCTAGGCCCCAAGTTTTAAGATCACGAAATCCTGACCGGCGATGGCGACTGGCCCGGGAATTTCAGGCCCAACTTTGGGTCTCATATTTGGCGAAACTCAAACGGAGGATTTAAGCATGAAGAGAGTTTTCTTACTGGCTGCCTTGGCACTTTGCTTGGGCCTGGTCGTCGTCGGTTGCCGTTCCAAAGCCGTGACCGTAGAGACCACGACCGATTCTGCCAGACTTGCCTTTCTAAACAACAACGTCCTATTTGACTTTGACCGTTATAACATCCGTCCGGATCAGGTCCCGGTCATTAATTCCAAGGTTGCCTATCTGCAGGACAACCCCTCGTATAGCGCCATTATTCAAGGCCATTGCGACGAGAGGGGTACTGAGGCTTACAATGAGGCCTTGGGCGATCGTAGGGCAAAGTCAGCTTACAACTATTTGGTTGACCACGGCATCAGCGGCTCCAGACTGTCTACCGTTTCTTACGGCAAGGACTTCCCGCTGGATCCAGGCCACAACGAGGCCGCTTGGGCTCAGAATCGTCGCGCCCAGTTCGTGCTTCCTTAGTAGTCACCATAACCTCCGGTTCCGCCCGCGTCTGGGCCTTCGGCCACCCCTGGCCAAAGGCCCAACGTTATCGGGGCCGCTTAAACACCCAAAGCCGAAGACTCACCGTATGTGAGACTTCGGCTTTTTTTTGTACCCCAAGTCGGCGGCCCCACCCCGCTGGCCCTTAACTTTTAGGGCCTTTTGGACGATGGTATTGGTGGGGCTCCATCCCCTTCCGGGTTTGGCCCCCGCTGGGGATGACTGGGCCGGACGGGCCAGCCATCCGCTTGCCACTTTTGACGGCAGTCAATTAGTTGACGATTTACCTACGGAAGGGTCCTTCGCTGCCGCTTCATTATTGACTTTTTTTCAATTTGTCTCTATAATGCATTAAATTTAGCCTACAAATCAAATAGGCTGGACGATTTATACCGCCCAAAACCCAGAGGCGCACCAGGGCGGGTCGATCAAGTTTCGGGGTGGGCACAAGGTACGGGAAAAGGCCCGCCGGCCTAAAGGGCGCGACTATCGAACCTGTCCAACGCCACCCTTGGCCAAGGGCGTAATTTTATCGCCGTTTTCGGCTGGGAGTACATCCCCCCGATTTAGGTCTCAGGGCGATCCCAGCCTGACCCTGGGAGGCCCCTGGAACGGTCTGAGAGCCCCCGTAAGGCCATGGAGATGACAGGAGGCTAGGTGGGTACCTGGGAAGCCACTGGAAGGGCCTAGATTGGCCTGAGAGCCACGTCAGGCCATTGGGGCGTCGGCGCCAAGCTGGATAGGCCTGGGAGAAACCACCAAAGGCCCCGGGTCTTTGGCGGGCGGTTGGCCAGCTCGCGGCAAGGGCTCTATTTCTTGGCCGCTTTATTGAGCTTTTTTCGCGAATACTATAAAATTAGCTTAGGAAAAAGAAAAGGCTCTCTCTTTCTCGCACGGGACTAACATGGAAGCCAAAACCCACATACCTACCCCAAGGATCTTGATCGTTGATGACGATGAATTGATCCATAAATTATTGGGGGCAATACTACAAAAGGCCGGCTTTGAATGTCTTGACGCCTTAAGCGGTCCTGAAGGACTGGAAATAGCGCAGAAAGAAAAGCCCGAGCTAGTTATTCTGGACATAATGATGCCGGATATGGATGGTTTTGAGGTTATGAGGGCCTTAAAATCCAATCCCATTACCTCCACCATTCCGGTCATTTTTCTGTCGGGCAAGTTCCATAACCGCGAAAAGGCCATGGCCAGAGAACTGGGGGCGGCCGACTTCATGGAAAAGCCCTTCGAGCGCTCGGAGCTATTGGCCAGGGTTAAGACCTACCTGACCCTCAGGCGCCAGGAAGACAATATATCGTTCTATAACGAAAGTTTGGTGAACCTGGCCCGGGAAGCCCTGGGCATACTTAGCCGACACGGATCCAGGGAGATTAGTAACCTCCCCGTGGAACTGGCCAACACCCTCGAGGGCTCATTCAAATCCGCCCAGGAGGCGGTGACCGTCATCGAGAACCAGTGGGTGGTATTTTCGGCCTTCGTTAAGCCTTTCCTGGCCGGCCAGGGCGACAGCTATTACCGGGAGTCGTTGGCCCTCATACCCGACACCATGAACAAACTTAAGATCGAGATAGAAAAAATCGGGGCCGTGGCCAGGGAACTCCAAGCCCTTACCGGGCCGGCCATGGACGGGGAAGAAACCTAGGAAGAGCCCAAATAACTTAACCGGGGCTACCCGCCGGGCTTTATCCAATGGTCCTTTTTTTTGGGCCCGCGGACCCTTGGGCTCGGCGGTGAACGCCAAGCCAAGGGCGTGAAGTCCGGTAAATTTTAAATCTTAAACACTCAAATGATTCATATGATCGTGTCTATTTTACAACGAATCGCGTCAGCGTGGATTTAAGGGGCGGCCAATGAGCGAGATGGAACTTGACGAGGGATTGCTTCAAGATTTTATAACCGAGTCTAAAGATCTGATGGAGGAATATACCTCTAGCCTATCCGCCTTCGAGGCGGATCCGACCAACCTCGATACCATCAACCCCGTTTTTCGGGCCGCGCACACCTTGAAGGGCTCAAGCGCTTTTTTTGGCTTGAACCACATCAAAAATTTCGCCCACAAGCTTGAAAACCTACTGGACGACATCCGCCACGCCACCAGGAAAGCCGATCCCAAGGCCATAGAGTACTTATACCTAGCCGGCAACCACCTCAAAGCCATGTTCGACCGACTCTCGGCCGGCGACACCTCGGTTAATCTAACCCAGGACGAGGAAGCCTTTCAGGAAGAGCTGATTAAGTGGATGGAAGAGACCGGGGGCGGCGGAGCGGCCGGGGCGCCGGCCGGGGCCAACTTTGAAGACGCCTGCGTCAAGATAAAGGGGCTTTTGGCCGACGCCATGGAAAGCGGCAAAGACACCGACCAACTCATCCAAGACATCACCGACGTCATAAACACGCTCCCCATCAAGCTTGACGAAAAATCCGGCGGCGGGGCCGCCAGCCTCCCTAGGCCCAAGGCCGTGCACTACAAGGGTGTGGACTTCACCAACTGCCTACTGGGGGCCTTCGACGTCATAAGCGCGCCCACCTTCGACCCCAAGTCCTTCGACGGCTTCCTCAAAGAGGCCGGCAACCTCATAGACGACAATTCCTTCGACGACTTGCTGCCCAAATATCAAGTGGCCATGGAAGATTTCACGGCCATCTTCGAGAGCGGCCTGGATTTCGACCCCATTCTGCTTGGTCTGATTAAAAATAAGCTTGAGGACCTCTTGAGGGGCATGGATCTGACCGCCCACGAAGAAGAACCGGCCGAACAGGCCGAAGCCGAAACCCAGCCCCACGAAGCCGAAGCGGGCGCGGATGAGCATAAGGGCGGCGACGGAAAAGCCGACGACAGCGCCAAGGCCAAGCAGGAACGCAAGACTATGCGCATTTCGGAGGAAAAGGTCGACGGTTTCATGAGCTACGTGGGCGAGCTAATCGTGACCGCCGAGACCTTCAACTACCTCCAGAAGACCATAGAACAGGAAAAGGTTAACCCCAACACCATCAGGGCCTTTAAGAACGCCAACCAAGCCTTCCGGGAACTCTCGGACGAGCTTCAGGAAAGCCTCATGGAGATCCGCCGGGTCCCCATTAAGGGTATTCTCCAGAAGGTCAACATGATGGCCAGGGAGCTTAGCCACCAGCTCGGAAAACAGGTTAAAGTCCAACTGGACGGCCAAGACGTGCAACTGGACAAGAGCATCGCCGAGAGCCTGGAGGCCCCGTTGGTCCACGTGGTCAGAAACTCCATGGACCACGGCTTCGAGTCGCCCGACGAGCGCCAGGCGGTCGGCAAGCCCCCCGAGGGTTTGCTTAGGGTCTCGGCCTCGGCCGACAAAGAATTTTTCTACATGATCGTGGAGGACGACGGCAAGGGCATCGATCCGGAAAAAATGCGCAGCGTGGCCGTTTCCAAGGGCATGATGTCGGAGACCCAAGCCAACTCGCTGACGGACAAGGAGGCCATAGGGCTAATCTTCGGGGCCGGCTTCTCCACGGCCAAGGAGATCACCGACGTCTCGGGTCGCGGGGTGGGCATGGACGTGGTCAGGACCAACATCAACGCCCTCAACGGTTCCATCAACGTCGACTCCAAAGTCGGACACGGCACGACCATCACCCTAAAGATCCCCCTCTCGGTTACCCTCCAAGTCATAAAGGCCCTTCACGTAAGGGTTGGCAAAGCCAATTTCATCATTTCCTTGGAGGAAATACTTGAGTCTTTGCGACCGACCCCGGACGAACTCTCTACGGTTGAGGGCCGCGGACTCATCCTAAACCGCCGGGGGCAGATAACCCCGCTGATCAAGCTTTACGAACTCTTCGATCTGGAGCCCGAGCACCCGGATCCCTCCGACGGCCTCCTGGTCATGGTCGAAACCACGGCCGGCCGCTACGCCCTTCTGGTGGACGAAGTCATGGGCCAGCAGCAGGTGGTGGTCAAAGAACTGGGAGAACAGTTCAAACGCCTTAATTTCTTGGCCGGGAGCGCCCTCTTGGGCGACGGTGGGCTGGGCTTGGTCCTGGCCGCCGACGGAATCGTCCGCCTGGCCTTTGGCCTGGACGGCTGACACCCACCCTTGGGGGGCCAAGCGGCCCCCTGGCCTAAATGGGCCTGACTAGGCCTTACCTTGGACGGCCTCCGTCCGGGAAACCGGGTCCCTGGGCCAAGGTGAAAAATATGTTGTAAAGGATGGAAAGTAATGTCCACAGAGATAAACCGAGTATTTATTCTTCCCGGTGAGTATTTCATATCTAAACAGCCCCATATAATCTCAACCCTTCTTGGCTCCTGCGTAGCCGTTTGCCTATACAATCCAAAGCTTAAGTTCGGCGGCATGAACCACTACATGCTCCCCTCCAGCCCCACCCAGGAAAAATCCGGCAAGTACGGCGAATACGCCATCAACGTCCTTCTACAGTTCATGGAGCGCACGGTCGGTAACCTCTCCGGCCTGGAAGCCATCATCAGCGGCGGGGCCAACGTGGTCAGCAACATCACCACCGGCGCCCAGATCGGGCCCAGGAACATCGAGATCGCCCGCCAGATTCTTAAGCGGCACAACATCAGAATCATCGCCGAAAACGTGGGCGGGACGGTGGGGCTGAAGCTCCACTATCAGAACTGGGACAACAAACTGGCCATCGAGAAGATGGACCGGACGGTCATGAACGGCTCGACCATCGCCCGGGAGGAGACCAACCGCTTGGCCGCCCCGACTTTTACCGGCCCGGCCTTCCAAACCCCGGCGGCCAAGCCTTCGCCTTTCGCCAAACCCGCTAGCCCGGTCCCGCCCACGACCTTCGCCGCCCCCAAGTTCCCGTCCCACCCCGGCGGCCGGATTAAGGTGCTGGTGGTTGACGACTCGGCCATTGTCCGCAACCTCTTAACCAAAGCCATGGCCGACGAGCCCGACATCCAGGTCATAGGCGCGGCCAAGGACGCCTACGAGGCTAGGGAGATGCTCCTGGAGCTGGGCCCCGACGTCATTACCCTAGACATAGTCATGCCCAAGATGGATGGGGTGACCTTTCTTAAGAAACTTATGGTCTATTACCCCATCCCGGTCATCATCTGCTCGACCATCGCCAAGGCCGGTAGCGCCGCCGAACTGCGCAGCGACAAGATTGGGGCCGTGGACGTCATCGACAAGGACAGCCTGAACCTTTACCACGGCATGGACACGGTTAAGAAAATCCTCATCCCCAAGATCCGCGAGGCCGCCCGGACAAGGGTTACCCGAAAGACCAAAGAGGAAGTGGCCGGTATCTAACGCTTCCGGCCCCCCAGAATCGCCAAAATACCTGCCGACGGAAAGGAACCACGGCCAGCCATGTCCCGACCCCGCTTGAGATTCGGCCTAAGCCTCTGCCTCTCGGCCCTTCTGGCCCTTCTGGCCATTAGCCTCTGGCACCCGGCCAAGGCCGCCGACCGGCCGACCGCCACCCAAGGGCAGCCGGCTACCCCCGGTTCGGGGGTGTCCCCAGGGGCGGCCCCAGGGGTTTCAAAGGCTAGATACAGGGGCATCGATTTTACGCCCTCCGCGCCCATAGTGCCGGTAAAGCTGGAAAGGGAAGTCGAGCGGCCGCAAAACCATTTCACCCAGGGGCTAATTTTTTATAACCAGCTCCTTTATGAGTCAACCGGGCTCTACGAAAAGTCGGCCCTCCACGCCTACCCGGCTACGGAGCTGGACCAAAAGGGCGGCTTGGGCACCGAGGCCCAGCTAAACCTGCCCCCGGAGGTCTTCGCCGAGGGCGTGGCCGAGGCCAAGGGCGATCTGTATCTTTTGACTTGGCAAGAGGGGCTGATTTACGTCGTCGATCCCTCGACCCTGGAAATCAAAGACACCATCCGCCAGCCCATTGAGGGCTGGGGCCTGGCCCACGACGGGCGCTATCTGTGGCGCTCCGACGGAAGCGATCGGCTCCAAAAGCACCAGACCGGCGACTTCGCCCCGGTCGGCGATCCCCTTTCGGTCAGGGACGGCCAAAACCCGGTCCGCCGGCTAAACGAGCTGGAGTGGGACGCCCGCTCGGGGCTCATCCTAGCCAACATCTGGCACAGCGATCTGGTGGCGGCCATCGATCCCGCCTCCGGGCAAGTGAGGTATTACCTGGACTTGACTCCCCTGGCCGACAAGGAACGGGCCAGGTCCGCCACTCCCGACGATCAGGCGGTTACCAACGGCCTGGCCATCGACGCCCAGGGCCGGCTTTGGGTCACGGGCAAACTCTGGCCCAGCGTCTACCTGGTCACCTATTCGGCGCCCAGGTAACCCGACTTTGGCCCTTGGCCCTTGGCCACCCATATTGCGCCCGGGCAAACCACACTTGGCCTTTGGCCACACATATTGCGCCCGGGCAAACCGCACTTGGCCTTTGACCACACATATTGCGCCCGGGCAAACCGCACTTGGCCCTTGGGCAACCAGGTTCCAAAAACGCCCCAACCGTTTACGTTGGGAAACCATCGATTAAACTTTACCAACCATCCAAAAACACCATAGGCCAAGCCCACAATAGTCTCCCCTCGCCGGCCAGGCGCGCCCGTCCGTGGGGCGGAGGGATTATTGTGGGGTCGGCGGTATTAACGCTTCGATTCAGGGAGGCTATCGATGTCCACTCCGCAGGAGATCTATCATTCACTCAAGCTTGAGGCCGTTAAAAAGGCCCTGGAGGGCAACTTTTTCCAAGCCTCCGTTCACGACTCCCTGGAGGGGGCCGAAGAGTATCTAATCAAAACCATTGTGCCGGCCGGCCCATACGCCTCGGTCGGCTTTGGCGGCTCGGCCACGGTCGGGGCCTCGGGACTCCTACCGAAGCTTAGGGCCGTCCCCGGCCTTACGGTCATCGACCGGAACGACGCCAGCCAACCCCCCGAAAGGCGGGCCGAGCTGACCCGGGAGACGATGTTGGTCGAGTTATACGTGGCCTCGGTCAACGCCCTGACCCTGGACGGCCAGCTGGTCAACATAGACAAGTTCGGCAACCGGGTGGCGGCCATAGCCTACGGGCCCAAAAAAGTGGCCCTATTCGTTGGCCGAAACAAAATCGTGCCCGACATACACGCCGCCCTGGCCCGGGCCATAGCCCCGGCGGCGGCCATGAACTCCATCCGGCTTGGTCTGGAGACGCCTTGCGCCAAAACGGGCAAGTGCCACGACTGCCGAGGGGCCAGCCGCATTTGCGGGGTTACCTCCATAACCCAGCGATCTTTTCCGGAAGGTCGCATACACGTTTTATTAATCAACCAGGATCTGGGCTTCTAAGGCCCGGCCCTTTCGGGAACCGGGTCGCCTTGGCCCGGCTCTTTTCCGGCGGTGAGCGAGACTGCCGGCCCCCGACCGCGGAAAGCCATGGGAAACTCCGAAACCCCGTCAGAAGGTCCCTGTTTTGGGTCCGACGAATTAAGGGAACTGGATTTGGCCGTCAATCTCGCGGCCGAGCTGGTATCGGAGAACTTTGGGCCGGATTTTGGTGACTTTCGGCAATGGCCGGTTGACATCCGCCACTACCCGCAGCTTTCCAGCGAAGAAAAGCGAACCGACGTCCTGGCCCAACTTTTCCGCTACGCCCGACAAAACGCCCTGCCCCGCGGCGGCCGCTCCGATCTTTGGCGGGTCTGCCTCTACGATCCGGCCATCCTGGCCACCATGGAGCGTGAGCGTTTTTCCTTCAAGCCCCTTCTCTGCTACGTCGTAACCCACGAATTGATACACGTCTCGCGCTTTCTCCGCTTCATGGAACTCTTTTCCCAAGACCCACTGGCCCGCTCAAAAGAGGAAATAATCGTTCACGGTTTAACGGCAGAACTCTTGGCCAGACAACCCATCGAAGGCCTTTGCTCGGTCCTGGACTACTTCAAAGCCGGACGCCACGCCTTAGACGGCGACCCTTCCTAAGTCGGGTCCCTGCCCTGGGGACCCCGGCACCTCGCAAGCTCCGGTATTTTTTAGTCTAAACGTTGGAGCGTTCCCCAAAAAATGCAATCGTTTCGCGGCACAGACAATTACTCGAATATACTTGGCAAATGACCTTTTTTGCGGCGGTCGCGGCAATTTACCCTTGATTTTAACCACTTATTCCCGACTCTGGCCGCATACCGAAATGTTTTAGCTTTCAGGACTTTTTTTATTCGAACTCTCTTCTCTAAAAAATCTTCCAAATACTAGCCTGTTACCCGCTTGACATTGCTAAGGATGATCTGAGATAATTATTCGAGCCATGTTAACATGAGCTACATTAAGGATGCGATTTTACCAAGAGGCTTCATTAAAAAAAATTTCTCTTGACATTAAAAAGTTAGATTTGGCCGCCTCAATATTTAGATAATCTTGTTAAATGTTATGCGACTGTATATTGGAATCTATAATTAGTAAGTTGAAACTATATTCTTTGTTGTATGATTATAGATTATTACGGGTTTTTCTAAAAAAGTTTAGCGTTTTAATAAATTTAACGGATTTTTTTGTGATAATAAACGGTTTGTTTTTAATTTTATCACTCTTTGGTTGCCGGTGCCTACTAGGCACCGAGGTCGGTGCCGGCTGAAACCGGTTTATGAAAAGCGACACTTCCCAGCGCCCAAGAGTCTCTCGCCCGTCCGAAACCCCTGGCCCGCTTGGCATGGCCAGGGCAGCCGTCTTTAAACGTCTTTCCACCCGGGACGCCCGCCGGCGCCGGTTTTTGGCATCTCCCGGCCAAATTGGCCGTTACCCGGCTAAGTCCCGGCGACGCCCCATTAGACTGGCCGTATAATGGCTCGGTTTAGGATTTTGCGACCTAAGGGCGTAGCCCGATTTTAACGGGAGAACCCCAGACGGCCGACCGGTCAACCCTGCCGCCCTGGAAGCTCGCCCATGGCCAAAAGCGTCCGCCTTTAAGACCCCCGGGGATATAGGCCAGCGACCTTGACGCCCAAAGTGGCCTTGGAGTTCGGTATTTTTGGGGCCCAGTATTTTAGGGCCCAGTATCCTTGGGGTCAGATATTTTGGCACTCTAGTAGTTGGTGCCAGTACATCCGAGATTTATATTTGAACGAGGAGTAATAATCCCCCTATCTTGTGAGCGCGGTTCGGTAACGGCTCGCAGTTAAAAACTAATTTGTAGAACTCAAGTTAGTTTAGGGATTTTTACCGCTCGATCAAATATGTTTAGCTTTTTCTATAGTCCTGCATTGATGGTTCTTTGTTAGTTTAGTTTATTGGCATTATCTGGTTTTAATATATATCATGGCCAGTATAGCTAATGATTGTACATTTACTAGCCCAACGCCGGGCATGAGGGTAAAAAAATGAAATTAGGGACTAAAATCATCTTGGGTTTTGTTGTAATCTGCGTTATATTTATAGCCATAAGTCTTGTGGCTTTATATAGCTTGATCAACATTCGCTCCGAAACCGCTGATTTACGCGACAAAATTATGCCCGGCAATGACTTGGTGGCAGTAATCCAATCCTCAATTGAGTTAGAGGCGATTAACATTGTCGAGTATACCTACAGCTTTGATGCCAACATCTGGAAAACTGCTGACACCTACCACCAAAAAACCGTTGAAGGCTTCACCAAGCTCAAGGCCATGGTCAGAGATGGCTTGGCCGCGGACAGCCCCCAGGTCAGAGAGCTGATCACCCAGTCGGAAGCGGATTATTTGGCCTATTATGCTTTGATCGACGATTTGCCCCAGCTAATCACCCATTTGGTTGAAAATCGCTCGAACGTGGCCAAATTGTACGGTAGCTTGATTGAGCACATCAACACTTTCGTCACCGATCAATCCAAGCTGCTTGAGCAAGACATTGATAAGCAGGAGAGCGGTTTGGACGATCTGGCCTACAGATACGACCACATGAACATGTCCATCGCCATCCAGGCCGGTGCCTCTTCCATGTACGTCAACATCTTGCGCGGCCTTTACTATCGCGACGTTAAACTTTTCGACAACGCCACCAAAATCATCACCGACACCACCAACGACGCTAAAAAACTTCTGGAAACCTGCAAAACCCCGAGTGAGCGGGAAGCGGTTAACAACATCCTAACCGAATCCCAGCAGGTAGCCGCGGTCGTCTTAACCTTCAGAGACATTTACACTAATTTCGATGATAACAACACCAAACGTATACCGGCCAGGGACAAAGCTTTATCCACCATCGACGAACTGAGCACCCAGATCACCAGTATGACCAACGAGTTCGCCAACGATACCCTGAGCCTCTCCACCAGCTCCATGTATACCCAGATCATTGGCACTTCCGTGGCCCTGATCGTGAGCATTTTCCTGGCAATTTTCGTGACCCGGAGCGTCACACTCCCGATTAACCGCATCATCGGGGTCCTCACCGAAGGCGCCCAGGAAGTCGATAACACCGCCGGCCAGCTCTCCAACGCCTCCAACACCCTGGCCGAAGGGGCCACCGAAAACGCCGCTTCGCTCGAAGAGACCAGCGCCGCCTTGGAGGAACTCTCCTCCATGACCAAGCGTAACGCCGACAACGCCGTTGAAGCCAACTCGCTCATGAGCCAGGCCACCGACGCCGTTAGCAAAGCCGAAAACTCCATGTCCAACGTCATCCAGGCCATGGAACAGATCGCCACTTCCGGAAACGAAATCGGCAAGATCATTAAGACCATTGACGAGATCGCCTTCCAGACTAACCTCTTGGCCTTGAACGCCGCCGTCGAGGCCGCCCGGGCCGGGGAGGCCGGTGCCGGCTTCGCCGTCGTGGCCGATGAGGTCAGGAACTTGGCCATCCGCAGCGCAGACGCCGCCAAAAACACGGCCGATCTTATCGCCGCCACCATTTCCAACATCAATTCCGGTTCCGAGATGGTGAACTCGACCTCAGAGAATTTCCAGACCGTCTCTTCCCACTCCTCCAAAGTGGCCCAATTGGTCTCTGAGGTGGCTGAGGCCTCCAAAGAACAGTCCCAGGGCATCAACCAGATCACCACTGCCATGAGCCAGATGGATAAGGTCACCCAGTCCAACGCCGCCTCGGCGGAAGAGTCGGCCAGCGCCGCCAGCCAACTCTCCATCCAGGCCGGTAACCTCATGACCGCCGTCGACGACATCACCACCCTGGTCCATGGCGGTGGCCCCGGGGTCCCGGCCAAGGTGGCCCAGGTCAGCCAATCCGCCTCTTCCAGGCCCCACAAGGCCATAGCTGGCCCGAAGAAGACTTCCTACGCCAAGCCCGATCCCAAAGCGGCCTTGCCCATGGACAACGACGACGACTTCGAGTTCTAACGAACTCGGGTTCCCATCGAAAAAACCCCGCTTCCGGCGGGGTTTTTTCGTTTGACTTTTCTCTGGGCCCACAACTTACAGGTCGCTGGGCCGGCCGGCTTTGATCCGCTTTTTCTTCCCATTTTCGAAGATGGCTTCCCGATTGATCAACTCGGCCAGAACCGCCCTTTTCCTTTCCGGGCTAAGCTTTTCCTTGGCCAGGAGCTTTTTCAGGGCCATTACCCGGTAACGATCCAAACCCGGGGTAGCGGAAAGCTGGTCCGGTCGGCCCCCATTGCGCACTACCAGTTCCTTTTCCAGCAAACCCACCGGGTGCCTCACCAACATCCGCAGCCACAAATCGTAATCTTCGGCGGCCATTAGGCTTTCGTCAAACAGCCCCACCTCGTCCAACAGTTCTTTGCGGATTATCACCGCCGAGGGGCTAATCAGGCACAAGCCCAGCGACTCGATGAAAATGTCCCCGCCCTTCTTTCGATGTTTCACCCCGGGGTTTACCTTCCGACCGTTCCTCATCCACCGCTCCAGGCACTGGGAAAACCCTATCTCGGGGTTCTGGGCCATATACTCGGCTTGGGCTTCAAGCTTTCCCGGCAGCCAAACGTCATCGCTGTCCAAAAATGTTATCAAGTTTCCCTTCGCCGCTTTAATCCCCACGTTCCTGGCCGCGCTCACCCCCCGCCTCTCCGGGAGCCGAATGAGGGTTATGTCTTCCAGCCCCCGCCCCACACCGATCGTCTCCTCTATATCCTTTTCCAGGACCTCCCAGCAGCACTTGCCTATTTCCGACAAAACCTTATCAACCTTTTCTTTCATTTTGACTGGGTCGCTTTCGGGCGTCAGCGTCGATTCAATTTCCGCACGATTCTCCTCCATAAACTCTTTCAGAGCAATGTCAAAGTTTTCGCGGTTGTTTTTCTTCGTCCGCTCCGCCTCTTCCGTCCTAAATAACTGATCAAGTACCATTGTCGACTTCCGAGCCTCGATGATTTCCGGCAACATTGCCTCGGTCTCGTCGTCCGAGCCATCGTCAACCACGATGATCTCAAAATCAACACTCCGCTGCTCGATAGCCGAATCCAAACAGTCGCAAATACACCACATCCGATTCCAGGTCGGTATGATAACCGAAATCAAATCTCCGCCCATGACCACGCCCTTTTCGCCTCGCCCATGGCCAAGCCCCTTCTGGGCCTAGCCTTTACGGCCACAACCAAACCCTCCGCCCATGGCCCGCCCCTTTCGGGCCTAGCCTTTACGGCCACAAGCCAACCCTCCGCCCATGGCCCGCCCCTTTCGGGCCTAGCCTTTACAACCACAAGCCAACCCTCGCCCATGGCCCGCCCCTTTCGGGCCTAGCCTTTACAACCACAAGCCAACCCTCGCCCATGGCCCGCCCATTCTCTCTCATTCTTACGACCACAATCAAACCATCACCCATAGCCAGGCCAATAGCCCAGCCAGCAAGAACTGCCCATCCAGGCAGAAATCAAACAGGTAGCCGCCCATACCAATGTGCCCATGGAGATACCTAAGAGTTATGGCGTTTAGAAGCGGCCCGGGCAAAAGGAGTAAAAGGGCCGGCGATTCGGGAAACCAAAACAGCCAAACGATAACGATAATGACGGCCCAGAAGCCGATAAGGCCCCAAACCACCTTGGAGGCTCGCTTCCAACCCAAGAGGGTGACCGAGGTCCGGCTTCCAAACATCCTATCGCCAACCCAGTCCTGAAAATCCATGACCAGGGTGCGGCTTAGGAGGTTCAGGAAAACCAGGGCAAACAAAACACCCGTTGCCGTTAGCCCCTGGACGGTACGGGGCAGGAGAGGCGGTTCAGAGGCGATTAAAGGCACGGTCAGCCAAGCCGCCCAGCCCAAGCTGATGGCCAGGGTTTTGGCCATGGGCAGATCTTTTAGGCTGGATATGCCAAGTTCTTTGGGCCAGAGCCAAGGCACAGGCACGTTGTAGACCACCCGGGCCACGTTAAGAAAGGCCAAGAGGGCCAGCACCCACGGTCCGGCAAAGTAGGCCCCGGATATCGAGAAGGCAAAAGAGGCCGTCCCTAAGACAAGCAGAACTTTTTTGTACTTGCGCATGAACACGCCCCGGTCGGGATCGTTGCTCCTGGTAGAGACCCTGTCGACGAAGGCGTTAAGCAGATGCATAAACAGCACGAAGAAAAAATACAGCCCGAAATACAGCCCAGGGGCCGGATGCCCAGCCACGGCGGATATGGCATAGCCCAGGGCCCCGGCGCCCAGTCCAATATAGGCGTTGGAGAGGACCATGACCCTGACGAAGCGCTTAGCGAAACTTACCGGCGTCTTTTCCCCTGCCCGCCCCAGCTCCTCAAGGCGCTGCTTGACCGATCGAATCTGCCAAAGGGGCGTTGAGGCCCCGGCGGCCAAACCCACCGAGCTTACCCCGTCCACGAATTCCGGACCGATCTCCTCCGGACCCTCAACCACCAAAGTAGGAAGCCCGGCCCGCTCGCCCAGTTGGCCCAGTCGTTTAGTGTTGCCACTGTCTCGGCCACCAACGATTACCAGGGCCCCGCACTCCGAAGCCAAGCGCCTAGCCTCCGACTGCCGGTTAACCGTGGCCTGACAGATGGTGTCCACGGCCTTGGCGCCCGGGTACCGGGCGGCCACGGTTTCGGTCATCTCCGGCCATTTTTCCTTGTCTTGGGTGGTCTGGGCGACCAGAAGGACGTTTTTTAGCTCGGGCAGTTCCGCCACTTGGCCGGGCCCGGCGGCCACCACCCCAAGCCCCCTGGCGTAGCCCAAAAGACCTTCCACCTCGGGGTGCCCGGCCGTCCCCCAAATCACCACCGAACCGCCCGATTCCACGTGCCCGGCCACCAACCTCTGAACGGCCGCTACCCTGGGGCAGGTGGCGTCAATGACATTCAAACCCGTCCCCTTAAGCCGGCTCTCCTCCTCTGGGGCCAGCCCGTGGGCCCTGACGATAACCGTGGCTTTGGGATCGACCCCTTCCGTCCCCTCAGCCGGCCACTCCCTCAGACCCTTGCTTTTCAGCAAATCCAAGGCCTGCCGATTGTGGATTAGCGGCCCATGGCTATAGACCGGCCCCCTCCGCCGCTCCAGGCAAGAGAACGTCAGATTCATGGCCCGACGCACCCCGAAGCAATACCCGATATGTCTGGCCGTTTTTATTCTCACCCTCTACCTTCTCCCTCAATCTCCACACCATTCCAGGCTTCTGACTCCACAACTCGCCACCGGGGCCTTATAGTCGGTCCTTATCCAGCCGGCCTTTCATTTTCGCCAATATTCCAAGCCTCTGACTTCCCAATTCGCCCCCTGGGCCTTATAGTCGGCCCTTATCCAGCCAACCCGCCAATATATCCACCATTCCAGGTTTCTACCTATCATACTCTCACCAGGAGCCTTATAGTTGGCCCTTATCCAGCTAGACCGTCAATCTCCCCACCATTCCAGGTCTCTACCTATCATACTCTCACCAGGAGCCTTATAGTTGGGGCTTATCCCGCCGGCCTTTCATTCTTCCGCTTAAACCTGACCCCTTATGTCCGGGCCCCTTTTTTCCCCTCCCCGTCACCTACCGGCAATCTGGCCCTTTCTGGCCATAATGTCCGCATCAGTGGCTATTTACGGGGTATCTGGCCCGAGGTGGCCAAAAGTCCACATGGATGGCCATTTTCTGGGAATCTTGCCCGGGGCTGCCAAAAGATATTATAATATAGCGCACCAAAATGGTCCCCGACCCCGCTACCGGCGGGCCCCGACCGTTGGCCAATGCCTTTGGCCTATTATAGCCCACAATACGTCCCGAGCGGCATTCTTTATCCATGCTTAAGATACGTTTATTGCGAATTTTCTAAAATCTTCCTTACGGCACCAAACCGTGGGGACCCAAAGGACGGTTATTCATGAAAACGCTTATCTCTATCGCGGGTTTTGTCGGCTTGGTTTTGTTTCTTATCCTATGGCTAGTCTCCGGTTCCAACCTCAGCGAAGCCCAGCAGGATATCACCAACTTAACCAACCAGGTTACGGATTTGCAAAGCAGGAACGATAAACTTCAAAAGGACCTTACCCAAATCAACGAAGATCTTGACGCGGTCAGGGCTGACCTGACCAAAAGCTCCTCCGATCTTAAAAGTAAGGAAGGCGAGATAATCCGCCTGACCCAGGACAACGACATCGCCAAACAAAATTTGGCCGACTCCGAGGCGGCCCTATCCAAGGCCAAGGACGAACTAACCAAAGCCCAAGCCGCCCAGACCGAAACCGCCTCCACCCAAGATCCGACGGCCGAAACCGTCATCGCCCAAGCTTGCCCGGCCCAAGATTCAACGGCCCAAGCCGCCTCCGCCAGCGACTCGCTGAAGGAAGCCAACCCTGAGTTTTTTAACCAACTGGGCACCCTGACCGCCAACCTTACCGCCGTTACCGAGGAACGCGACCAACTCAAAAACAAACTTGAGCAAGCCGAAAAAACGCTGGCCGCCCTTCAGCCGCAATGACCACTCCATAACCTCCCAGCAAGCTCCCCGTGAGCTTTCAATGGGCCCCTTGGGTACCCGACCTGGCCTTCCAAGGTGACCTTCGCCTGAACCCTTTGACCCGCCGAGGCTCCGGGCCCAGTCGGGCCCCGTTGTAGGCGTTTTTGGTAAAGCCCGGGTCAAGCGGCCCGAGCAATCAAGGACAATCCAAAGCGGCGTCAACAACAATGGCCGGGACGGCCTACCCGCGGCCCCCGCCGGTGGCTTGAAGCCCGGCCAGAAACGCCCAGCCCGACGCCCATCAACCGCCTCCAAACGCCACAAAACGCCTCAAAGGGGGTGTCCCATTTCCAGCCCGCCGCCCTCAATCTACGTCGACAACGCCGCCACTACCCGCCTCTCTCCCAGGGCCCTGGCGGCCATGCTGCCCTGTCACGAGTCCGTCTACGCCAACCCCTCTGCCATCCACCGGGCCGGACAAGACGCCAAGAAACTCCTGGAGGCCGCCCGCCGCCGGGTGGCCGATTGCGTTGGGGCCATGCCATCGGAAATCTTCTTCACCTCCGGCGGCACCGAGAGCGACAATTGGGCGATCATGAGCGCGGCCGCCGCGGTCGAGACGGGTCTCTCCGGCGGTGGCCGGGGACGCCACATGGTCACCTCGTCATTTGAGCACAACGCCGTCTTGAAGCCGATGGAGACGCTCGCCAGCCGGGGCTGGGAGTGCACGCTGGTGTCGCCGGGTAAGGACGGTATCGTGGACCCCGAGGAGGTCGCCTCCGCCGTCCGCCCCGACACGGTCCTGGTGAGCGTCATGGCCGTCAACAACGTGGCCGGGACCGTCCAGCCGGTCAAGGAGATGGCAGCCGCCGCCCACGCCAAGGGGGCCATCTTCCACACCGACGCCGTCCAGGCGGCCGGGCACATCCCGGTGGACGCTAGGGGCTGGAATGTGGACCTCATGTCGATCTCGGCCCACAAGTTCCACGGCCCAAAGGGCACGGGGGTACTCTTCGCCAAGATCCCCAGGCTCCCGATCCCGCTTATCGATGGCGGCGGCCAGGAGCGGGGTGGCCGCTCCGGCACCGAGAACGTCCCCGGGGCGGTCGGCATGGCCGAGGCCCTGGCCGAGTCGGTGGAGCGACTCGATGAGGACTCGGTTGCCCTCTCGGCCTTGCGGGATCGACTGATTGAGAGGGTTCTCCGGATCGAGGGGGCCGTCCTGGTCGGACACCCGACCAAGCGCCTCCCCGGCAACGCCTGCTTCGCGTTCAGGGGCCTCGATGGCCTCGCCAACATTGTGGCCGGTCTAGACGAAGCCGGAATCGAGGCCAGCAGCGGCTCGGCCTGCTCGGCCTCCTCCAAGGAGGCCGACCACGTGCTGGTCGCCATGGGGCACCTTGATATCGGACTCCGCCACTCGCTCAGAATCTCGCTTTCGAGGTGGAACACGCCCTCCGACATCGAGCGAATAGCCGACCGCCTTGACGAGCTGATCCCGATCCTCAAAATCCACCGCTCCCGCCACTGAGGGTGAGAAGGGGAGGACGAGGCAGAAATTATCAATTTATAATTTTTGAGGCAAAGGTCAAGGAAGGCGAGATCACCCGCCTGACCCGGGACAACGACATCGCCAAGCAAAATTTGGCCGACTCCGAGGCGACCCTATCCAAGACCAAGGACGAACTAGCCAAAGCCCAAGCCGCCCCGGCCGAAACCGCCTCCACCCAAGATCCGATGGCCGAAACCGTCACCGCCCAAGCTTGCCCGGCCCAAGATTCAACTGCCCAAGCCGTCTCCGCCAGCGACTCGCTTAAGGAAGCCAACCCAGAGTTTTTTAACCAACTGAGTACCCTGACCGCCAACCTCACCGCCGTTACCGAGGAAAACGACCAACTCAAAAACAAACTTGAGCAAGCCGAAAAAACACTGGCCGCCCTTCAGCCGCAGACCACTCCACCGACGCCGGCCAGGCGGCCGGACACATCCCGGTGGAAGCTAGAGGCTGGAATGTGGATCTCATGTCGATCTCCGCCCACAAGTTCCACGGCCCAAAAGGCACGGGGTTACTTTTCGCCAAGATCCCCAGGCGCCCGATTCCACTTATCTATGGCGGCGGCTAGGAGCGGGGAGGCCGCTCCGGCACCGAGAACGTCCCTGGGGCGGTCGGCAGGCCCTGACTTCTTACTATCGTTGCGTATCCGCTGGTTGTCCTGTATTAGAGATGAATGGTTGTGAGTAGAAGCTTTGACTAAACCGAGGGTTAATCCTGAAACTTCGGTTATCTTAACCTTCTGATAAGCCTTGGAAAAAATTATAATTCTGCGTTCAAAAGTCCCAAGATGCCCTGTCAATACCACAAACTCTTGCAAGACACCGTGATTTTCTAAAGCCAAATTAAAACTACCAAAGCAATCTGATTGTTGAGGAGACAATGGCAGCTAAATTTATTAAATTGTTTAACACCACTGGTCCTTGCATACCTGAAAAGCACTACATGTTGCCAGTCTTACCAAGACTTCCAGGTGTAAATGAGATGATCGATAAGGAAAATTATTTCATTCTTCACGCTCCACGTCAGTCTGGGAAAACCACGTTTTTAAAAGCCTTAACAGAAAAAATCAATAAAGATGGCCAAAGATATGCTTTATTTTGCTCATTAGCTATTCTACGCAATATTACTGACGAAAAAGTGGCATTAACTACAATTATTTCTCAGTTAAATGAATCTATGCTTTCTTCTGAGGTTTTGATCTTAAAAGAAAAAGCTGATACTTATGATTCGCTTCCTGGAATGACAGCGCCTAATAGAATGGTGAAGAGACTTCTCAATCAGCTATGTCAAGATATAGATAAGCCACTGGTTGTATTTTTTGATGAAGCTGATTTGCTTTCTGGTCCAGGTTTATTATCATTTTTAATCCAAGTTCGTGATGGCTTTAATATCCGCGATAATTTTGGCAACAAGTTTCCAAGTTCGCTGGCATTAGTCGGAATGCGAAACATTTGCGACTATTTGACTTCTTACCACCCTGAATCCGTAGGCCAACACTTAACCAGCCCTTTCAACATAGTGGCAGAAAGAATGACCTTGGCCAACTTTACGCAAGAGCAAATTGGCGAGCTTTACGGCCAGCATTCTGAAGCGACTGGTCAAGTTTTTCATGATAAGGCCATAGAACAAGCCTGGTACTGGACTGAAGGACAGCCTTGGCTGGTTAACGCTTTAGCGAGGCAAACCGTTGAAGTAATTCTTAAGAACGATTATTCTTTCCCAGTGACAGCTGAAAATATTGATCAATCCTCTAAATCTTTGATATTACAAAACGATACACACTTAGATTCCCTAAAAGAAAGACTTAAAGAGCCAAGGGTGAGAAGAGTTATAGAAACAGTGATGATTGGCGCAAATAGATTCCCAAATGGTATTGCTGATGACGATGTTCAATACGTTTTAGATCTTGGTCTTCTGAAAAAAAATCTAGAAGACGATACAGTTATTCTACCATCGAATCCGATCTATCAAGAAGTTATAGTTAGAAAATTAACTAATAAAATTCAATATGAAATTAATAAAGCCATACCAATAACCTATGGAAACAAGTTGATGGATGGAATATCACTCGATATGAACGGTCTTTTAAAAGCTTTTCAAAGTTACTGGTCTGAAAATTCTGAAATGTATATCAAAAATAATCTTATTGAAAGTTTAGTAAAGAATAGCATTGATATTGCATTGCAAAGCATTAATTTATCTAGCCAAAGTAAGTTAGTTAATGAAATTGTAGAGACCATTCAGGATAATTTAATTGGTTTAACAAACGAAGCGTTAACTCACCTAGTCCTTTACGCTTTTTTACAGAGAGTCTTAAATGGAGGGGCTGATTTTATCCAAAGAGAATATGCCCTGGGAACACTCAGAGCAGATATATGTGTCTCTTATAAAGGGATCAGATATCCTTTAGAAATTAAAATTAAAGGACATAAGAGCCAAGATGAGAGTATTAAACAGCTTAAAAGCTATATGAACAAGTGTTTGGCGTCAGAAGGCTGGCTGATCAGTTTTGATAAGGATTTTACTAAACCATGGAATGACAAAATATCATGGGAAACAAGATCTGACGACAACAAAATTATACATCTTGTTTGCTGTTAGTTTTATATTTATTAAAAGTTTTCCAATTTGCCGGACTATAGATAATTGCAATCCGGGTTTTTCTTGGACCGGCCTCTTGGCCTCTTTTGAGTCTGCTCTGTCAACTCTTTTTTGGGCCGCCCGCGTTTCTTGGCTACAGGCTTGGGAGCTGGTATGGTGTTCGGCGACAGGGAGATCCCGGATAGTCTGCGCAAACGAATGTGGGATTATAGTGGGTGGTCATTTGCCCAGCAGTGATTGACGGTCGGATATCCCGCAACGTAGCGATCGACATGATCGTGTAGGCGTACCGCGCTGGTTAGATGACATCGTTTAATCTTCAATTTAATGGTCTTACCTATTGAAATTATAACCCTGTAAGATAATTTGGCGCGGTCGCCCTGGTGCGAATAGCCGACCGCCTTGACGAGCCGATCCCGATCCTCAAAATCCACCGCTCCCGCCACTGAGGGCCAGAAGGGAAGAATGAAATGGGGCCGTTTTGGGTGAAAGGGGCCTGTGGGAGGGTCAGTTTCTGTTTTCCTCCGGGTAGCGTGGGAGGTATAAGGCAAAGCCTCCGAGGCGCCCAAGACCAAGACCTACCTTTCGCCATAAAAAAAGCCCCCGAAAGCTTAATTTCGGAGGCTTTATATTTTACGGGCATCGCTCTTTAACTACTTTATTAGAAAATAGTTAAATGTATATCCTCTTACTTGCCAGCCGGAGCAACCTTATCAGCGGTTTTGGGAAGAACCTTAGACAAATCCCTCGGTCCGGGCTTTTGGATTACCCCGCTTTTGATGCAGCGGGTGCAAACCTTAACCTTGGTCGTGGCCCCATTAACCACGTGCCGGACGGTCTGGAGGTTTGGCCGCCAGATCTTCTTTGTTTTGTTGTTGGCGTGCGAAACGTTATTGCCATTCTGCGGGGCCTTTCCGCAAAAATCACAGACACGGGACATTTCCAATTCCTCCCTCTACCCCTTTGGGGTTGGCCCGGCCATAACCGGAAACAAAGTTTATAACATATTCGGCCCTTCCCGGCAAGCTTTTTTTTGACCTTTTGACCTTGGCCCCCTGCCGCCCCAGGGGCGTCCGGCAAAACTATCCATTCCCCATTGGCCTCCCAAACTGGGAACGTTCCTGCCCCATTGGCCTCCCAAACTGGGAACGTTCTCGCCCCATTGGCCTCCCAAAGTGGGAGCGTTTTCGGCCAGGGGCACCCCCGACCCGGTACCGGCAATCAACGCGAGCGACAATAATCGTCTCATGCCAATTGGGGATTCGCAAGTCCTTATGAGAGGCTAGATACGGCGGGCGCCATTTTAGTCGAACTCGGATTATGGGCCTGACAACGCGGCCATGCGACGGGGCCGATCGGCGCCATCGGTTACCGCCTCGCCGTCACCTTTCCCTTTTTTTCGGCTGACTTTTATCATAATTTTTGAACCGTAATGTGCGATAAAGACGCAAAGAATCATAATAGACAGGTACTCAAGGATAAAATTTAATTTCGGTTCCCCAAAATCAAAAAAAACAAAATCTGATTTTAGGAACATATAGGAGATAAAATCTCGCTTTAAAAAAACGTGGATCCCATAGGCGGAGACAGCCAAAGAACTTACAAAGGTGGCAATTTGGAAGGCTTTTGGTCGCTTCGGGTGGCCCAAACGCTTAGAGGCAAGGCAGATAAAAGCGTTCCAGTTTGACCCAAGGTGGAGGCTTATCAGCGGGAAGCCCCAGTAGGCGCCAAGAATATGAAGCTTCCTCGCCAAAATAGATAGTCCCCAACCTCCTAACGGACCAAAGGCGTTCGACATGGCCAAACCACTGAAGACCAGGGCAACCAAGGCCGCCAGGGATAGCGCGGTGACTGCCAGGGCAATGATTCTTTGGGCCGAATAACGTCCTTTGGCCAGGTTCCGGTACCACCGGAGGTGTTGGAAGTTATGGGCGATGAGAATGGCCGCCAAGAATATACCTAAACGTTGATGGACTGCCTCACCCCACAAGTGCCTTCCCATAAGGCAAATTATAACTATTCCCATCAAAACATCAATTGATATTTTGCATATTACATTTCCTTTCATGAAAAAATCTTAACCTAACCTAAGTTTTCGTATTCCGCGTCGCTAACTGGCTCAAGCCATTCGTTGGCAGCGTATTCCCCTGGAAGCTCCACGGCCAGGTGGGAGAACCAGCTGTCTTTCGCCGAGCCGTGCCAATGTTTCACGCCGGGGCGAACCGTGACCGCGTCCCCAGGGCGCAACGCTCGAGCCTCTTGCCCCCACTCCCGATACCAGCCTCGGCCAGAGTGGCAAAGCAGAATTTGCCCACCGCCCGCTTTGGCCACGTGGACGTGCCAGTGATTGCGGCATCCCGGTTCAAAGGTTACGTTGAAGATAGGAAGGCCATCTCCGGTGATTTGTTTTAGGTAGCTACGGCCGGTAAAAAACTTGGCGAAAGTCTCATTCGAATCTCCAAGCGTGAATAACCCACCAGGCTTATCCTCCCCACCTCCCTCAGCCGCATAGCTTTCCGTCAATGGCCCAACCGGAGTATTTATCTCACCGTCCTCTGCCCTGGCACCATCGGTCATATTCCCCTTCCCTTCAGTCCAGATGGCTTTGGCCAAGCGAAAAGCCGCCCAGGCTTTGGGCCAACCGGCATAAAATGCCAAATGGGTAAGAGCTTCAGCAATATCAACCCTCCCTACGCCATTATCCTTGGCTTTGGTCAAGTGAAAAGACAGTGACTGGTCGAAAGTACCGCCGGTCACAAGCGCGGCCACGGTAATCAAACTGCGCTCCCGTGACGATAACGGCGTTTCCCGCGACCAAACTTCTCCGAACAAAACATCGTCGTTTAAACGGGCGAACTCCGGAGCGAAGTTGCCTAGAGTTTCCCGGCCCGCCGTCACTTTTTTGGCCGACATAGTTTCCCTCCTCGTTTCTTGGCTTCGTTTTTTAGTTTCGGTCTTAGCCGTTTAGTCGGACCCTTATCCCGTGTTAACCTCAGCCAAGCTATCGCCCTGGCTACCTTTGGTCACGGGCTTGATTTAAGGGCCTCCATCGGGCCCTTATCCCGGGTTAACCCCAGCCAGGCGATCGCCCTGGCTACCTTTGGTCACGGGCTTGATTTAAGGGCCCCCATCGGAAGTTCCCCTACCGTAGTCCGTTCCGCCCAAGCCAGGCGTCGATGTCCGATCCGAGCGTTCCCCCGCCGGTGTAGTGGACGGACAAACCGTCGCCCATTTTCGCTTTTGGAGCCAGCTTGGCTATGGCGGTCAAACTTTGTCCAAAGCGTCCTCCGCCGTGGCTACAGAATGGGACGATGGTCTTTCCGGAAAAATCATACCCTTCCAAGAACGTGGCTATCGGCATAGGCACGGAAGCCCACCAGTTTGGGTAACCGAGAAGAACGGTTTCGTATTCTTCCATATTGGCTATACGGTTTTTAAGTTTTGGCCTAGCCCCTTGCTTTTGGTCGCGCTGGGCCTCGTCAAGCACCGTTCCGTAATCCCCGGAATAGGGCGTTTCCAGGGTTAACTCCAATACTGTTCGGTTAAGACTTTTTGGTTTTTCTCGGTTGCACTTGGTTTAACACAACTGGGGAATAATCTGTTTTTCTATTTAATGGCTCTCCACGCCTTCTAACGTTGAACGGGCT
>JAIRNQ010000054.1 GCA_031257955.1 Deltaproteobacteria bacterium
CCAAGGGGGCCAAGGCGACCAAGGAGACCAAACCGGTCAAGCCGGTCAAGCCGACCAAGGTGACCAAACCGGTCAAGCCGGCCAAGACGGCCAAGCCGACCAAACCGGCCAGGGCGACCGGGGCCCGAGGCAACGGTTAGGCCCATTCAAGGGCGAACAGAGCCGAAGCTGGCGGATTATGGGTAAGCTGGGCTTCATCACCGCCTTAAGCTTGGTTCTGGCCTTGCCGCTGGGGTACGTCCAGCGCCTGACCGAAGAGCGCGACTATCGGCGCCAAAGCGTCATCAATAACCTCGATTCCGAGTGGGGCGACAGCCAAATCCTCTCCGGTCCTTATCTGGCCATACCGGTCACCTTTACCCACGGGGTCACCGAAACCGTTCCCGTGGTCACCCCGCCGGCCGAAAGCCCGGCCGCCGGTGCCCTCCGGGACGATAACGCCCCTTCCGCTGGCGCCCGAAACGATGGCTCGGCCCCAGCTAACGCCTCCGATGAAAGCTCCCAGACCGGCTCGGCCGCCTCCCCGGTACCGCCCCAGGTAACGGCCTTTAAAACGGTCTATCGGGAGGTGTCCGTAACCCGCCTGGCCGTCGTGGCCCCGACCAAGTGGCGGATAGAAGGTGACGTCACCAGCGAGGAAAGGCGAAGGGGTATCTACAAAACCCAAGTATATATGGCCGATATAAAAATTTCCGGCGACTTTGATCTGCCCGACCGCGGCGAATTGGCCAAACTCAACCCGGACCGGACCCTAAAGACCATCGACTGGGCCGGGGCCAGGCTGGTGGTGGGTTTAAGCGACACCACGGCCATCAGGAGGGTGGGGCGGCTAAGCTTTGGGGGCCAAACCCTGGACATGGGTCCGGGCAACGGCGACGCCGGCCAACTGCCGGGCGGTTTTTCGGCGCCGGTTAACCTGGAGGGCTTGCCCAAGTCCCCCAGCTTTAGCCTGGATTTGGGCTTTGGCGGAAGCTCCTATTTTCGGGTGGCCCCCATCGGCAAGAGCACCGAAATCGAGCTGACCTCCAACTGGCCCCATCCCAGTTTCTCCGGAAACGGCCTTCCGGTCGAAAGAACCGTCGACTCTTCGGGCTTTTCGGCCAAGTGGACGGTCCCGGATCTGGTCCACGCCAGCCCCGAACTCTTCCTGACCGGAATCTCGACCCAAGCCGACGATTCTTGGAAACACCGTTACTTGGTCGGGGTGGATTTCTTCGAGCCGGTCGACGGCTACCGGCTAATCCAAAGGTCGACCAAATTCGGCATTCTTTTCGTCGTCCTGACTTTTCTTATCCTGTTGGTTAACGATCTGGGCGTCGGCCGCCGGGCGGGCGGTACCGCCCGCGGGCTCCACCCCCTCCAGTATGGCATCGTCGGGCTGGCCCTGATCATGTTTTATCTGGTCTTACTGTCCCTCTCCGAGCATCTGGGCTTCGATCTGGCCTATCTGTTGGCCTCGGCCATAATCGTCTCGATGATTGGCGGCTACGCCTTCGCCGTCACCGGGAGCCCCAAGCGCGGCTTTTGGATCGGCACCCTGACCGCCCTCCTCTACGGGGTGCTTTATCTGATCCTTAAGCAGGAAGACCACGCCCTCCTCTCCGGGACGACCCTATTGCTGGCGGTCACCGTGGCCTTGATGGTTCTGACCCGCGACGCCAACCGCCCGGGCCTGAACAAAGCCCAGGCCGGGGCCGGGGCCGGAGCTGGCCCCAAGCCCGGCCCGCAACCCCAAAACCCCGACCCGGTCGTCGCCTAAACCGGCCGGCCCATAACGAAAGCGCCGCCACGTTCCCCGGGCCGGGGAGACGAAAAGGCGGCGCTTTTGGGCGTTATGGCCCATCTTCGGGACCGGCCCGTTACCGGCCCGGGACCGACCAGTTACCGAAGGCCCGGTTAAAGCCAGGGCAATACTTCCGGGGCCAAGTAAGTGAGGATCAAATCCGCGCCCGCCCGCTTGATGCCGATCAAGCTTTCCAAGGCGGACCTTTTAAAGTCCAGGGCCCCGGCCGCGGCGGCGCACTTGAGCATGGCAAACTCCCCGCTCACCTGATAGGCGGCCAGCGGTCTCGGGGTGTGGTTCCGAACTTCCCTGATGACGTCCAGGTAAGGCCCGGCCGGCTTAACCATGACCGCGTCGGCGCCCTCGGCCAGATCGAGTTCGATCTCGAAAAGCGCTTCCCGGCGATTGGCCGGGTCCATCTGATAGCCCCTCCGGTCGCCGAAGGCCGGGGCGGAATCGGCCGCCTGCCTAAAGGGCCCGTAAAAGGCGCTGGCGTATTTGACGCTGTAAGCCATGATGGGCAAGTGTTTAAAGCCGTTTTTGTCCAGAAGATCCCTTATGGCCCCCACCCGGCCGTCCATCATGTCCGAGGGGGCGACCATATCGGCCCCGGCCATGGCGTGGGCCAGGGCCTGACGGGCCAAGTGCGGGAGGGTCTCGTCGTTTAAAACCCTTTGGCCGTCTATCAACCCGCAGTGGCCGTGGCTGGTGTATTCGCAAAGGCAGACGTCGGTTATCACGGCCAGATCCGGGGCCAAATCCTTAATTACCTTAACGGCCATGGCCACCGGGCCATTGGGGTCGGCCCCGGGACTGCCGGTCTCGTCCTTGCGGTCGGGAAGGCCAAAGAGCATCATGGCCCGCCCCCCGAGGCGGTTAAACTCCAGGGCCAAAAGACCGGCCTCGTCGGGGGAAAGATGGAACTGGCCAGGGAGGGAAGAGATGGGTTCTTTTACGTGCCGGCCGGGCACGACAAAAATGGGGTAGATTAAATCGTCGGCGCCCAGGCGGGTCTCGCTGACCATATCCCTCAAGGTGGGGTTGTCGCGAAGGCGTCTGGGTCGGTCGATGGGCCAGCCCATAAAAAAACTCCCTTGTCGGCCACCACCTTAGCCCAGAGCGGCCTATCGGCCGCCTTGGCCCGGCGGCCGCCACGGGCCAGGGCCGGAGTCCTGGCTTTTGGCGGTTAGCTTTGCAAGACTTTCTTGACTTTCTGGCCGATTTTTCTGGTCCAGCCCTTCAAGGCGCCTTCGTTGGCCTTCACTTCCTCAATGGCGGCGAACTCTTCCAAGAGTTCCCGCTGGCGGTCGGTCAGGTTTTTGGGGGTGGTGACGGTGAGGGCGACAATCTGGTCGCCCCGATCGCCCTTGCCGGTCGGGTTGGGAAAACCCAGCCCAGGGATCCTTAGGAGTTTGCCGTTCTGGGCCCCTTCCGGCACCCTGACCACCTTGGTCTCCCCGGAAACCGTCGGCACTTCCAAATCCCCGCCCAGGGCGGCCAGGGCCATGTCGATTTTCGTTTCGTAGATGACGTGGTTGCGTTCCCGGCCAAAGGTTTCGTGG
>JAIRNQ010000145.1 GCA_031257955.1 Deltaproteobacteria bacterium
TTGCCGCTTTGGCCCAGCTGTGCCGAAGCCATCCGGAAGCCGGGCTCAAATGGGACCTTAGGGATCCAAATAAAGTGGTCGTGGCCGGCCAGGACCGTTTCGCCTTGAGCGTGGAAGACGGTCGGCTCACTAGGCTAGATCTGTCCAATGCCACCATCAACGGCTCGTTGGTCTTTAAGAACGTCCCGGGCTTGGAATACCTTAGGTTCGATTGCCCAGGGGTCTCCGAGGTCGAGCTTAACGACTTGCCGGATTTGGTTCACCTTTCGCTGGAAAATTTTCGCGTCGCCGGCTGCGGTTCCAACCTGACCCTGGCCCAACTGCCCAAGCTGGCCTCGCTGAGGATCTCCAAGTGCGATCTGGTTGATTTGTCGCCCCTTTCCGAACTCGTAACCGTAAAGAGCTTAGATCTTAGCCACAACTGCATCGAATCCATCGAACCTATCAGGAGCTTGCGCAAACTGACCAAGCTAAATCTGGAATCGAACCGGATAGAACAGCTGTATTACTTGCTGGATATGAAACACATCAAGGACGTTAACCTTTCCAACAATAAAGTGGAAGATTTGAGCGCCCTATTCTATATCCCCACCCTGAGGTCGCTGTCTCTCAGCCGCAATCCCATCTCCAATCGCGAGGCCATACGCAGATTACTGTACGTTCATGAACTGCGCTTAAGCGGCGTGAGCAAAGACATCCTTCGGGGCCTGGAATCCCTCAGTCAGCTGACCGCCTTGGAACTTAGGGAAAACGGCATAACGGATCTGCGTTTTTTGGATCCGCTGGTGAATCTGCGTTACCTGGACTTGGGAGACAACGAAATCACCGACATCAAGCCCCTGAGCGGCAAAACCAAGATCCGCCGCCTGATTTTGCGAAACAACCGTATCTTCAACGTTCAGCCCCTGGGCGAGCTTAAGCTCTTGTCCGAGCTGGACCTGGCCAATAACCAGGTAGCGGATTTGACCGGCTTGAGGAAACTTCCGGCCTTGCGCGATTTGGATCTTAGGGCCAACCAGCTCGTGAACATACAGCCCCTGCGGACTCTGCCCAGGCTCAAGAGGGTAAACCTCTCCGACAACGCCTACCTTGACAGAGAGGTCATGGGCAACGCCTTTTACACCCTCGAGCAGGCCATGGAAAAGGCCCTTCTGACCAAAAAATCGCCCCTGGGCGAAGACGGCGTTTTCGCGGACATCTTAGAGCAACTGACCAACCCGCCCGACGATCCCCTCATTCGCGGAAATCTCTTCAAGAATCTGTTAAGTAGGCTGCTGTTCGGCGACGGCGCCGACATCATGGACTATGAGCGTTATCGTGAATTTTTCGATTCAAACGTCTCGGAAGGGGAAGCCGACGATTCCGGGGAACGCTTGGCCCCGGCCGATACCGATAACCCCTTCGGCGCCGATGGGCCCGGGGCCGCTTTCGCCGAACCCTTCGAGCCCATCGATCCTTTTGGGGCGGAAGGTGCCGATGACGCCCAAGCCACCTTGGCTTCCGAGGAAGGCGAGGACGATTCCGACGACTACGGCGAAGGCGAGGACGATTCCGACGATGGCCATGACTCCGACGACGACTCCGGCCTCACGGATCGCCTCTTTAACGAAACCAATACGTACTCTTTCGACGACGACGATCCCGACAACGCCAAGCTGGTAGCCGAGCTGGGCCGGCTCTTGGGCGACGAAGAGACCAAGGATTTGGGAGAACTGCTCGCCAAGGTCAACGAGACCAACCCCGACGAGCCGCCCGAAGACGATGGCGTAGTTTACGGCTCCCTGGACGAGATCATTGGGCTGCCCCCGGAAATAGTCAGCCTCATAAAACAGATTGGCGGGGAACCTTCCCTGATTAAGGTTAAAGCCTTTAAGAAAGACGGCACGGAGGGATTTCCGGAACTGCCCAAGGGTACCATAGTCATCCGTTGCCAGGTGGAAGCCGGACGGAACAACCCCTTCGGCGACCCCAATGGCGACGACCAAGGCGACGGACTGGGCGACGAGAGCGACGACGAAATGGAACGCCTAGCCGAACATAGGCGCTACCCCCGTTTGCCCAGGCGGGCCATGGGCCCGCGCGGCCCCTCGGGCTTGGTCGGAACCAACTTTCCCTTTTTCAGGGGCAAGACCGGTCCCGGCAATACCTTAAGCCGCAAGGACGAGGACGATTTCCAGCACGTGGAAAGGCTGTTTTACCTCCTCAATTTTAACCCCTCCAAGCATTCCAAGCACTAAAGGCCCTATCTGGCCCTTGTCCCGATCTGGACAGGCCCAAAAACGCCAAACCGGCCCCCATGGGGGCCGGTTTTCGTTGGGGCCAATGGTCGTTGGCCAATATGGGGTTTGGCCCCGGGGCCTTAGCCCCGAGGGGGGGTTAGTCCTTGATGAAGTTGCCCCGGTTAAGCTCATCGAAGGCCAGCCTGAGCTCGTCATGGGTGTTCATGACGATGGGACCGCCCCAGGCCACCGGCTCTTTGAGGGGAGGCCCAGAGAAGTAAATGAGGCGGCTGGGCTCGGCCTTGGTCTCAAGCTCGATACGGTCGCCGGGCCCATAGAGTACGGCCGATTTGACCTCGAAGTCGTGGCCGGCCGTCCGTATGGGACCCTCGACCAGGAAGACGAAGACGTTGTCCGTCGGGATGGTGTCGATCTCGAAGAGGCTTTTGGGCTTTATGCTCACGTCATAGAGGGTGGCCGGGACGTACTTGGGGGAGACGCCCTTGGTGCCCTTGAAGTGGCCGGAGATGACCCGGACCGTGGCCGGGCCGTCTTCCACGACGGGTATCATGTCCTTCTTGATGTCGAAGTACCTGGGCTCGGCCATCTTGTCTTTCTTGGGGAGGTTGAGCCAGATCTGGAGGCCCAACATGCGCTTGGAGGCCTGGGGCATCTCCTGATGCATGATGCCGCTGCCGGCGGTCATCCATTGGCTTTCGCCGCCGTTGATGGTTCCCTTGTTTCCGAGGCTGTCTTCGTGGATCATCTGCCCCTCGATTAAGTAGGTGATGGTCTCGATGCCCCGGTGGGGGTGGAAGGGGAAGCCCTTGGTGTAAAGGGAAGGGTCGGTAGCGTCAAATGAGTCTAGCATCAAAAAAGGATCGTAATCCTCGACGGTGTCGTTGTTTAAAACCCTGACCAGATGGACGCCGGCGCCGTCCACCGTCGCCCGTCCCTTGACGGCCTTTTTAAATTCGCGATATGGCATGGTAATCTAATCCGCCTTTCGGCCGGGCGCCCATGTTTTGGCCCCGGCGCGTTACGTTCGTTTCGTTATGGTTAACGATCCGCTTCTCGTTTTTGGCCGCCCTCCGGCGGCCCGTGGGCCAAGCCCAAAGGGTTTGGCAAATGGGCGGGGGAAGCTTTGGTCCCCGGCCCCGGGAAGGCCCGGCCGGCGGCCTAAAATTGGCCGCCTGGGCCAGTCTAAAGGTTTGTTTCAATCTTCGCCGAAGAGAACGTTCACCACGGAGTCCCCGTGTACGGCCACGACGACCGGGGCGACCCGGTAGCCCTCTCCGCGTAAGCGTTTGACGAATCCCAGTCCCTCGAGGCGGGCCAACGAGGCCCTGGCCCCGACGGCCAGCCGATCCTCGAGGGCGAGAATCTCCTTGGAAGGATAACGCCACTCACCGTCATCATCAAAATCGTTGTTAAGGTCACAATCGCGCTTATCATCGTCTTTTCCTTTCGGGCTTTCGGTAAAGCCTTGCCCGCCGAGCTTGTCGTGGCGCGCCTCCAGGACCAAAAAAGTCTCGGCGCCGACTTTGACCAAGCCGGTTAAGGTCTTGGACAGATCGATTTCGGCGGTGCCGTCGGCGTCCCCATTGGGGTCCGCCGGGTCCATGGGCTCCCGGTTGGGCAAGGGCCGGCCCAGTATGTACATAAGGTATAAAAATATCCGCCCGTAATGCTCCGATACCGTCTTGTCTTTACGGCCATGATTAATTGAGGTGAGTATTCTCTTAACGGAAAGGGCGGTCACCGCTGGATTAAAGTTCTTAAGGGATTTATACAACTGCTCTATCTCGCTCCAGAGCTGGCCGGCCTTTTGGTTAAAGACCTTGGCCATCATGTAGATAAACAAAAGCCATCTGGCCGAGTAATTGGGCAATGTGAGCCCCAGGACGGTTTTGCCTCCTTTCCTGGTCACCTTGGAGACGGCCAAATATCCGTTTTGGAACAAATAGGGGACGGGCGAGACATCCCGGTAGTTAATGACGTTGCCTTCGGGACCGAAGGTGAGATCCGAGGAGGCCAGGTGGCTGGCCAAATCGTGCTTCCTGACCAAGGCCACCAGGGTGGGCGGAGTCTTGGCCGTGTGCCAGAAGTTGTTGAGCTCTTTGGCCCGGAAAAAATGAAGCAGAAAAAAGGGATGCAAAAGCTTGGTTTTGCCGTCCCAGGAGTAACCGCAATACCAGTCCAGTATGTCCGCCCGCAGCGCCTGGTAAGCGGCTTGCCCGGCCGCCTCCCCAGCCGCATCCCCGACCGCTTGCCCGGCGGTTTGCCCGGCTTGGCCGTGGCCGGGCCGGACGGCGCCGGGTTCCAGGGCCGACAGGACCACGTCCAGGTAGGCCGGGAAGTGGCGGTCGAACTCCGCCACCGTGAAGCCGCAGAGGGCGGAAAAGTTTGGTTCCAAGGTGACGTCCCTAAGATTGGGCAAACCAGGGAACAAAAGGGCCGGGTCGAACCGGTGGATCCCGGTAAAGAGGGCGAAGCGTATCTTATCCTTGGCCGTCCCGGCGACCGCGTAGAGGGCGGCCAGTTCCTTGGCCACCTTGGTCAGCACTTCCGGGCGGCCGGCGTTGGAGCCGATCGGCAGATCGTAGCCGTCGACCAGCAAGACCACTTTGCGGCCCTGGGCTTTTTCCAGATCCTGGATAAAAGAATGGAGAATATCGGCTGGGGTTCGGCCTTTGACTTGGAGGTTGGCGGCTTTGATTTGCTTGGTGAGGCTAACGGTCAAGGAATGGCGAAACAGCCTTGACTCCTTACAGTTAACTTTAGCCATGTCCAGATGGATAATAGGGTAACTTTGCCAGTCGTACTGTTCTTGGTCTATCAATAGCCCCTTAAATAATTCCCTCTGGCCTTTAAACAAATTACTGATCGTGCTTAGTAAAAGGGTCTTGCCAAATCTTCTGGGACGCGTAAATAATATCGGTTCGGTTGTCTGAGTTAATTCATAGATAAGCTTGGTTTTGTCGATGTAAAGAAAGCCACCATTAATCATTTTATCGAACGTATATATACCCAAGGGCAGTTTATTCATAAATCATCTCACATCTTTACTTCTAAACTTACCGGCTTCCGCTTCCAAATCCTAACTTTACTGGACATATTAATTACGTCTATAAAATTATATGTATCTTTCCCTGATTCCACGACATGTTTAATGAAAAAAAATCTTTCGTTTAAAGTAAGTCGAGCTTTTAATGGAACGAAAACGATACGAATTTAGAAACCACCCACAGGGCCAAACCGGCCAAAGGTTCGTCAAAATATCGGCAGGCCTTGGCCTTGCCGTTATTTTAGCGGATTGTATGATGATTACTACTGCCCTCTCGGCAGATTGGAACCATTATACATTACCAAATAAAATAATTACAGTTTTGCCGTTGTCAAGTGCCTTCCATTACATTCCGCCGTCCCTTTGCCGGCAAACCGGCGGCCCGCCTTGGCCGGAAGGGTCCGGCCAAACCAGAGAACCGCCCGGCTTTGGGCCGGGGGCGGGGATGGCCGTCCGGCCATCCACCCAGCTTAGGTCGCTCACGATATGAAGACATTATCTGTGGCCAATAATAGCTTGATATAAACGCTAAATCGTGCTAGCATTCATTAGCTGGCTGGCCCTAAACTAGGCTCTAAGTCCAACTTTGTTGGCCCAAGGTCGGCTATTGCGGCGCGGCCTCTGGACTGGCCCCTTAAAGTTGCCTGGATCTGGCCCAATAATTGGCCAGATTTGTGACCGTCCATAATAAACGCCCGCCATCGAGACCAGTTTCACCATTATTTAGCTTCGTTTTGACGATTAGATAAAAAGAGCGTCTAATTTTCCACCCACCAACCTCGGGTGAAAAGTTAGCCGGCCTAGAAACTTTTCGAGCTTACTTAAACCAAGCGGGAAAATATTACCCCGGTCCACCCCCGACGGCCCGCCTGGGCCCATCTGGGCCGAGGCCCTGGGCCGGCGGGTCAGGCCCTTTCGGGGGGATTTACCTTGAGGCATAAGCGCAATTATGCTATAATACAAACATAAAAATTGTATGTTAGCAGTATAGATTGTGGTAGTAGATGTAAATAGTTAATAAGTTATAAGACAGATAGTGACAATGCTTTTAAGTAGGGAAAATAATCATTGATTTATTTGTCGTTTAATGATGTAAGATAGTTAACATGTTTGATTGATTTTTTTTATCCAGATTAAGGCCTGGATGGTTATTGACGTAGTTAAAAATCTGGAAATTGGTCTGTGGTTATGGGCATAGAAGCCCTAGAGGCAGCTTTTTTTGAGCCGTAGCCAAACTCTCGCCTTCATTAAGGTAATCTAAGGTAATCTTAGGTAATTGACTAGCCCATTAGCATTAAAGCTTCCTTTTTGTAGGCGACGCACTGAAACGAGCAAGATTAGACCCGTTTGGAAAAGCTTGAAGGCGACACTAAATTACTTACATGTGGAAAGTTGCCTTTGAATTCGCCTAAAACGGTTTGGATTTGCCTTAACTTTATTTATTGGGGCGTTTCGATACCCTAAATTTTGCGGCCTAGGCCGCGTAAGATTTCCATGGGGGAGCTTTTTCAAAAATCCCGTTGACTTAACACCAGTTATTGTTTTCAAACCTAAGAGAATCATAAAATTAGGCACACAATTTGCTAGAGATTTTCATGGGCGCTTTAGGGGACGAACCATTTCCCAGTCTCGAAGCCCAAGCAAGGTGAACCCATGGATGTCGCGACAATAATAGGTATTTTGTCATCGGTCGGCCTTTTGGTCATCTCCATCAACATGGGCGTCGGTATCATGGCCTTTCTGGACATGCCCTCGCTCTTGATTGTCGTTGGTGGGACGGCCTGCGCCACGATGATTAACTACCCCCTCAGGGACTGCCTCAATACCCTGTCGATACTTAAAAATGCCTTTATCACCAGAACGGTGACCGTAAACGACATAATCACCGGGTTCATCACTTTTTCGGCCAAGGCCCGTAAGGAGGGTTTGCTGTCGCTGGAAAACGACATCTCCGACGTCTCGGACGTTTTTCTCCAAAAGGGCCTTCAGCTAACGGTCGATGGCCTGGAACCCCAGGCCATAGTTGAGATTTTGGAAACCGAGATATCCTTCCAGGAATCGCGCCACCGATTGGGGGCCGACATCTTTCAGGCCATGGGGGCCTTTGCCCCGGCCTTCGGCATGTTGGGGACCCTGATCGGCCTCATTTCCATGCTCCAGCAGATGGACGACCCCTCGGCCATCGGGCCGGCCATGAGCGTGGCCTTGGTGACCACTTTCTACGGGGCCATTCTGGCCAACGTGGTTTTTAACCCCATCTCCGGTAAACTCCGGGCCCGCTCCCGGTCGGAGACCATGGTGAAAGAGCTTATAGTCCAGGGCATACTGGCCCTGTGCCGGGGCGACAACCCCCGCATAATCGAGCAAAAACTTCACGCCTTCATCCCGCCTTCGGCCCGTATCTCGGCCTTTAGGTGACGGCGTGACCACCGGCCAACCCATAACCGGTCGCCCAGGCGGCCGACCAAGCGGCCGACCAAGCGGCCGACTTGGCCACCGACCAAGCGACCGACTTGGCCACACCCAAGGTTATGGCCTTTCCGGCCGTATGGCCCGGGACGGTGTTGG
>JAIRNQ010000283.1 GCA_031257955.1 Deltaproteobacteria bacterium
AAGGCGAGGAAGAGAAGGAGACGCTGGTCGGCATGGGCCTTGGCCCCAAGCTGGATCTTTTGGAGACCCTGCCCGGCGTTTCGAGGGTGGCCGCCATGACGTTGTTGGCCGAGTTGGGCTGCGACGTCTCGTACTTCAGATCGGGAAAAGCCTTGTGTTCCTGGGTCTGGTTGACGCCGGGCAACAATAAGTCTGCCGGCAAACGGAGAAGCGCCAGGATCCTTAGGGGAAACGCCCATCTAAAAACAATCCTTAGCGAAACCGCCCAGTCGGCGGTGAGAACGGACTGCTACTATAAGGAAAGGTTCACCGCGCTCAAGGCGAGAAGGGGCAAGGCCATCGTCGCCATCGCCTATAAAATCTTGAAGATCGTTTACGTCATGCTCACGAAAGGCGAGCCGTACGTGGACAAAGCCGTTGACTACGAGACGCTGATCGTCAAGAGGAATACGCCGAGGTGGCTCAGGCGCATCGCCATACTCAAGGAAACGATGAGGGGTTTGCCCGCCAGCGTGAAAGCCCGCTTGGTCAAGCTCGCCGCGGGCGAGGCCGTCCGGGCCTCGGGACCCGGGGCCGGCTTGGCCCTAACCCTTAACCGCCGCGGCTGGGAGACCAATACCAAATGGCACATACCTTGGCCTGCCGAAAGTCGAATCGCGCGGCGGACGGCGTGACGCCCAAAAGCAGTCGGCGTCCATGCACGTAACGATCATTATTTTTTTCCTCCATCGCGTAAGCAAAAGCCCGTCATGGCGTAATTTAGGGCGGCGTTGGATAAGTCCGCGTGGCCATAGGCATATTGGGCACCTTATCGCGGCGAGTTTAGCCGTCGCGGTCCCCATGGCGGTGGGGGTTTCACACAAAAAAACTCCGGCGCGACCATAAAAACCCTTAACGAAAGGCTCACTTTCTTTCGCGCCATGCGACCTTACGACCTCACGTTTCTTACGAGCCTTACTACCCTACTACCTCACGAACCTTACGAGACTTTTTGCCTTACGACCTTCCGAACCTTCCGAACCTTCCAAACCTTTCGGGCAAAGGGCACAACTCCAGCCATCGGGTTCGGCACTGGACAATGGCCGGACTCAACAACTCAAACCGTATCGTTCCCAAGCTTGCCTTCTTGCCGAAGGGGTCACCGCTGGCCTTCCGGCTGGGCATAACCAAGCCGGCCAAGAACCAACCCTGCGGTTCCCGGCGAGTCAGCCCCCAAGGCTGGAATCTCCATGTCGAAGGACACAACTCTAGCCTTTGGGTTCAGCACTGGACAATGACCGGACTCAACGTACCAAGGCGTATCAATCCCCAAGCGAGACCACCCAGGCGACGCCGATGCCCACTGGCTTTCCGGCTGTGCTTACGCCGAGCGGGCCAAGAACCGGCCTCGGCTGTTCCAAGCGAACCAACCCCCAAGAGGGAAGCGCCAAAGCAAAAGGCACAACTTTGACTTTTGGGTTCGGCACTAGACAGTGTCCGGACTCAACGTACCAAGGCGTATCTATCACCAAGCGTTCTCTCGAAGGCGACGCCAATGTCCCTGGCTTTCCGGCTGGGTTTACGCCAAGCGGGCCAAGAACCGGCCCCAATCGAGACCATACCAGGCGACGCCAATGTCCCTGGCTTTCCGGCTGGGCTTTCGCCAAGCAGGCCAAGAACCGGCCCCAAGCGAGACCACCCCAGGCGACGTCAATGTCCCTGGCTTTCCGGCTGGGCTTTCGCCAAGCGGGCCAAGAACTGTCCTCGGCTGTTCCAAGCGAGCCAGCCCCCAAGAGGGAAGCTCCAAGGCGAAGGACACAACTTTTGCTTTTGAGTTCGACATTAGACAGTGTCCGGACTCAACGTACCAAGGCGTATCTATTACTTGAATACCCTTATGGGCGTGGGTTCATCCCCAATGGGCGGGCGGAACCTCGGCCTGGCTAGGAACTTCTCGAAGTGGAAAGCGCCTTATATTTTCTGATACTATCGCCGTTTCGGCAGTTTATCTCACGCCATGCGGCCCTCCCCTTCCAAACCCAACCTTGGCCGGAAACGGGCTTGGAGAATTGGGGTTATCGTTTTTCATCGAACCACCCTCATTTGATTATCGATTGTTACTGATTACGACTCATCCGTTTCTATCACACCTCCATTGTATCCCGCAGAGCTTAGCGAATAACGGATCATAAAATGCTAAGCCAAAATAGCTTTCCTGGTTGTCATTTATTATGGGCCAAAGCCCAGAATCGCTTTCGGTAAAGACAATCCCGAGCCAAGGCCTTCCTTATATAGCCTGCCTGCCGGAACGCGGGTGCCAACAGCCAATCGCTTACTCAATCAAGGCGAAGGCCCCAAGCACCAGTCTAGCCGACCCCTGCCTCGGCCGAGCCATAGTTGCGACATTATCGAGCCACGCTCGTATTTCTCCGAACCTCTAGCCGACACCCGGCGTGCCCAAGGCACTTTTGGGCCGGCCCTGATAAGCCCAGCGAAGCGTGGCATCCGCTGGGCAAGCATCACGGGACTAAGCTGGAACAACGTTACCGGATGTGCCCAAAAGACACGGTAAACGTTATTTTCCGATTTACCCAGCGATAACTGTCTGTCAATAATCTTCATCAATCCGCCAACGTTACTATCGCCGCTTAGGCGCTCCGGTAACCATCGAAGCCGGACCTTGGCCTTGGAGCTTACCTTTACCCGGTCGGTCCCATTTGAGGCCCATTGGACGGCCATATGGTCGGACCCATGTAAGGCCATATGGGTGCCCCCTTGGGTGACCCTATGTGAGGGTAAGCCCGGTAAAACCTCAGCTTGGCCAAACGCGCCAAGTTTGCCCGTAATTTGTGACCCAACCGTCGTCCCTCCCATGAGATCCCAGTCCAGATAAACTCCATCCAAATCCTTCCTGCCCCATAAAACGGCCTCAGACGCGTTCTCCCGGATTATTTCCCCAGCCCGCACTATTTCCTTGGAAACGGACTGGGATGCCCCAGAGGGGCCATTAGACCCGTTTATGGGCATTCTGGTGAGAGGGATGGATCCGTTCTCGACGTCGGCGGTGGGCTCAGTTAAATCGACATTGTCCGGCCAGGGACACGGACCGATTCCGGCCAAAGGACCCATCTCCTCACGGGCCCCAAGATCCGCGCCGCCCAGAGGGTCAATCGACTGGCCTGTTTCATTCAGACAAGCCGTTCTTTCCTTTCCGCCCCATAAAACGGCCTCAGACGCGTTTTCCCGGATTATTTCGCCAGCCCGCACTATTTCCTTGGAAAGGAACTGGGATGCCCCAGAGGGGCCATTAGACCCGTTTATGGGCATTCTGGTGAGAGGGGTGGATCCGTTCTCGACGTCGGCGGTGGGTTTACCCGAATCGTAGGCGGCGAACTCACCCGGATCGTCGGTGGCGAGCTCACCCGGATCGTTGGCGGCGAGCTTACCAGAATCGTCGGTGATGAGCTCACCCGGATCGTAGGCGGCGAGCTTACCCAGATCGTTGGGTCGCGGCCCTTCCCCGCTTGGCGTAGGCCAAGCCGCCAATGGCCGTTCCCAGCCCAAGGCCGCGTTTTTGGGCGCCGAGCCGTCATCGACTTCCGGCAGACTACCGTCCGCCGGGACCAGCCCATCCAAAGCCTCTTCCCAAACTCTCCCTCCCACTTTCGGTTTGGGCCAGAACGGCGAGACTGTACCCAGGTGCCAGTAGCCGCTTTCCGACTCAGGGCCAACTCCGGCCTCCGGAGAATTCTCCGCCGCAAAGCCAATAGTTTCGGCGCGGGCGTCAGATCCGGTCGCGCCTTCTCCCGGCCCAGGCAAATCCGGAGAGGTTGGCGCCAAGTCCCAATAACCGTTTGGGTTAGCCAATTCTTGGCTGGCCATCGATTGGTAGGCCCTGATGAGAGCGTGTTCTTCCAAGGCCATGTCCGCTACGGTCGAGCCCTCCGGCCGTTCAAGCCGGGCTTGTGGTGAAGGCGGTGAAGAATGGTGCCGACCCCAAAGGATGGTCCTTGAAGCCGGGTCAGGGCTGGCCTCGGGCGAACTCCCGGCGGCTAAGCTCTCGGTGGAGGGGGTGGGCGCTTCCAAGGCCACGTCAGCGGCGGACTCTCTTTCTCGGAATTTCTCTTCGGCCAGAAATACTTGGGCTATGTCCTGAACGGTTGAATTAGAAGCTTGGCTGGGGCTATCTTCCGGCGGACCTTCGGCCGGGAGGGGGAAATCAAGCTGGGAATCGGGTGAAAGGGTCAAACCTTCGGCCAAGTCGGGAAAGGCAAGCGGCGGGGCCGGTTGGGCGTCGGCCAAGGGTTTCCCGCTGCCGGCCTTGGATTGGCAAGCTGGCTCAGAGGCTACGCCGTAAGCCATGGCGACCGCGGGGTCGATGGCTTCGGGACGGCTGGGCAAGGTTATGGAAAGGGAGGGGTTGGGGCCCAAGTTTGAAAGGGATAGCACGTAAGTGGCTGCCGGCGTCTGGGCTTGGCCGGGTAGGGCTGGAGGCAATGGTCCGGCCGACAAGGCGACGGCCGGCAAGGCGCCGGTGGGCAAAGTAATGGCCAGAGAAGGGCTGGCGGGATCGGCGGCGGCGATGGTTATGGAAAAGCCGTTAAGGCTGGCCTCTGGGCCGATGGGTGCGGGGGTGGCCCGCGGGGAGGCTTTCTCCCGGTTGGTGGAGGCGGACACGGCGACGAGGGAATCGCCATGGGCGGGGCTCGAAGAGGCAGGAGCGCCATGGGCGAGGCTCGAAGAGGCCGGATCGTCAGCGGGGAAGCACGATAAGCTCGGGTCGGCATTGGGCTGGGAACAAACTAGCGATAGTTCGTCTCGGGCGTAAGCGAAAGCCCCTTCGTCCGGGCCAGTATCCGGAACGAAAGCCCCTTCGCCCGAGCCAGTATCCGGAGCGAAAGCCCCTTCGTCCGGGCCAGAATCCGGAACGAAAGCCCCTTCGCCCGAGCCAGTGTCCCGTTGGCCAACGGGGGCACGGTCGAGACCGGCATTGTTGTCATAATCGGCGTCGGACGGGAGCGAATCGGTGGGGTCTCCCTGGGTTACGGCCGGCCCGGGCCCCGGGTCGTCCAAAGAAACGGCCTGGGCCGTCGCCGGCGGCGGCGCGAGGTTGTCACAGGTGGTGGTTTGGTTAACCGGGGTTAAGTCTTCGGCGCGCCAGGGTGAGAGGCCTCTTTCTAGCATGGAAGCGATTTCTTCATGGGCGCGGTAGCGGTCGTAACGGGTTTTACCCATCGCTCCAACGGCCACGCCAACGATAATCAAGATTAGAATTTTAAGGATTTTTCTCATGTCTTACCTCCCTTGATGCCAAAACCGAGTCGATCGGCCAGGACAAAACCTATAAGTTAAGGAATATCAACGGCTTTTTGTGTCTTGTCACTATTTTCGCGACAACCATTCGTATCGCCCCCAAATTGGGGTTGGAAATTTAATACCAAAAGCCACAAATGTCAAGGGGGTAAAGAAACTTTTTTTTATTCCTGGCTTTATTATCTTTTTTTGTCCATATAACTAGCAGCAAATTAATATTCAATCACCTATAAGATTGTAGCTTAAAATTTTATTTTTTTGATCGAAGATTTTCTTAGTTTATCCGGTACATATAAAGTATTAAAAGGCATAATTAAGTTTAGAAACGGATCAAAATTTTATTACCCTTTGAGGCCTAAATAAAATTTGCGGCGATTTGTAAACAAATGGCCTTTTGGTTCCAACCGGTGAGCCAAATTTTACCAACCGATTTTAAGGAGCCGGCGGGTGGTCGTGGGCAGGGTCGGTGGAAGTTAAATAAGGGTAATTACTTAAAAAATTGATGCGGGGCGGTCGGCGGGTGGCTGGGGGCCGGCTACCGGCGGGGTAACTGGGGGGGATTATTGCGATAATTTTTTTGGGAGGGCGACCGGCGGGTGGCTGGGGTCAGGCGTGCGTGGGGTAACTGGAGGTAATTATTGCGATAATTTTTTTAGGGAGGGCGGCGGACGGGTGGCTGGGGGCAGGAGGGAGTTCGACGGGAGATAAACATGGGGAATTAATAGAATAAATTGTGGGGGCGGCCGGCGGGTGGCTGGGGGCAGACTTGGGAGGGATAACGGTTTGGGTGGGGGAAGGGGCATACCATCCCCCACCTAGGTATTGTGGTCGGGCGGTTGACATTGGGCGAAGTTCGATCTACCCTATAGGGGTATTAGGTATAGGCGTGACCTTGTCGGGTAGGTCGAACGTCAAATCTTGGACCGCGGCGGTTGGTTCCGCGACTTAGGGGTATAGCCATGGATAGGTTAAAGGGGTGGTTGTTTGACGAGGAAAAGAGGCGGGTGGTTTTCGCCGCCCTTTCGGCGGTAGCCTTGGTGTTTAGCTTTAGCGGCTGGCCGGGGCAGGCGCCCTTCGATCCGGCCTGGGTGGCCATCGTTCTTTGCGGCTGGCCGATAGTCAAAGGGGCGGTGGTCGGGCTGGTCACGGAATTCGACGTGACGGCGGACGTTTTGGTGGCCATGGCCCTGATCGCCTCGCTGGTCGTCGGCGAATCCTTCGCCGCCGGCGAAGTGGCCTTCATCATGACCTTGGGCGCCATGCTGGAGGAGAGAACGCTTAGAAAAGCCAGGGAGGGCATCGAAAAGCTGGTAAACCTTAGCCCCAACGAGGCCAGGCTGGTCCGGGAGGAAAACGGCCGGTCCGTCGAGGCCACGGTTCCGGCCGAGGAAGTCGTCGTAGGGGACATGGTCCGGGTGCTGCCCGGCGAGATCATACCGGTGGACGGGGTCATCGTCTTTGGCCAGACGGCCGTGGATCAATCCCTCATGACCGGGGAGTCGCTTCCGGTCGATAAGGCCGTGGGCGACGAAATCTTTAGCGGCACGGTTAACCAACTGGGCTCCATCGACTTTAGGGCCACCAAGGTCGGCCAAGACAGCTCGCTCCAAAAGATGATCCGCCTGGTCGAGTCTGCCGGGGCCGAAAAGACCCCCATCGTCAGGATCATGGACCGCTGGGCCACTTGGATCGTGGCCATGGCCCTGGGCACGGCCTTGCTAACCTGGGGGGTTACCGGGGAATTCATACGGGCGGTGACCATTTTGGTCGTCTTCTGCCCCTGCGCCCTGGTCCTTTCCACGCCCACGGCCATCATGGCCGGCATCGGAAACGCCACCCGCTTCGGGGTTTTAATCTCTTCCGGCGACGCCTTGGAGCGTCTGGCCAAGGTCAAGACCGTGGCCTTTGACAAAACCGGGACCCTAACCCACGGCAAGCCCGAAGTCACGGCGGTTAGGGCCTTCGGCCATCTTGGCGAGCGGGGGCTGTTGTCCTGGGCGGCCACGGCCGAGCGACGTTCCGAACACCCCTTGGCCAAAGCCGTTTTGCGTTACGCCCAAAAAACTGGAGCCTCTTTGGGGGACATCGAAGAATTTCATCTGTTGCCCGGGCGGGGGGTGAAGGTCGCGGCCGGCGGCCATCAAGTTTTGGGCGGAAATTTGAAGCTCATGGAGGAAGAGTCCGTAAGCCTGCCAAGCTCGCTCACCGAGGCGGCCCAAAGGGAACTGAAGGAAGGCCGGGCGGTCATTTACGTCGGGCTTGACGGGAAGGCGGAGGGTTTTATCGCCCTCTCCGACACCCTCAGATCCGACGCCAGGGCCACGGTCAAAGGCATAGAGGCCGTCGGGGTCAGAACCATCCTGCTGACCGGGGATCACAAGGAAGCCGCCGAGCGCATAGCCGGGGAGTCCGGGATATTGGTCGTGAGGAGCGAGCTCTTGCCGGAAGACAAGGTTAAGGCCATCAAGGGCGAACTCGGCGGCCCGGAGTGGGGCAATACCCTCATGGTCGGCGACGGCTTAAACGACGCCCCGGCCCTTAAGACGGCCTACGTGAGCCTGGCCATGGGCGGGGTCGGGAGCGGCATGGCCGTGGACGCCGCCGACGGGGTGCTGGTCAGGGACGACTTGAAGCGCATCCCACATCTGCTGCGCCTGGCCAAAAAAACCGCGACCACCATCAGGTTTAACATAATCCTCTCGCTATTTTTGAACCTCGTTACCGTGATCTTGGCGGCCACCGGGATCATGGGGCCGGTGGTCGGGGCCTTGGCCCACAACGCCGGGGCGTTTCTGATCGTCTTTAACTCGGCCAGGCTTTTAAACGCCAAGGACGAAAGCTCGGAAAGCCTGGGGGCGGAAGGCTTTGGACTGACCGAGACGGGTCTTACGGCCAAAACGGCGGGATAAAGCGCGATTTGAGGATTATGGGTCTCGGTCAGGGGCCAAAAAAACCCGGTCTGGTTTCCCGGACCGGGTTTTTTGTTTGGGGCAGTTGTTTGGGTGACAATAGGCGAATCCGATTATTTAACCGGATAATCGGTCCACCTGTGCGATATCAGCCAATCTTTAGAGGGACAGTCACCATTAGTTGTCAGACCACCTTGACGGTGTCAATCGACGTTTTCGATGACGGTCACCTCTAGATTATCAGGCCCCTTTCTCGCTGTCAATCGACATTTTTGTCGTCAATCGACCCTTGGAGTGTCAGGCCCCTTTGACGGTGGCCAGGGGCCACCTTGGGGGGCCAAGGGCCGCCCTTGGGGGGTCAGTCGACCTTTACGGTTACGGCCAGCTTCTTGTGGGCCCAGATTTGGTAAGCGATTACCGTGGGCACGAAGATTAGGGCCACGACCAGCATGATGGTCAGCGTCTTGCCGGAAGAGGAAGCGTTAACGATGTTAAGGCTACCGGTTTCGGCCAGTCTCGAGGGAATGAGATTTGGGAACATGCCCAAAACGCCGGTAAGGGTTAGGGTCAGGATGCCGCCGCAGGACGAAAGCAGGGATTTGCCGATATTGTTCTTGAGGTACAGCTGGTAGCCGGAGAGCAGGAACAATATGGCGCACAGAAGCGGCAAGGCCAGAAGCAGCGGCGAGGAAAAATAGTTCTTGTACAGTCCGGCCCAAGCGAAGGTCAGGACCACGTAAACCAAGAACACTAACAGGAAGATGGGCCAGGTGGCCTTGGCCAGGTAGATGGCTTTGTTGCGAAGGTCGCCTTCGGTCCGCCAGCCCAGGTAAAGGGCCCCGTGGACCAGGAACATCAAGACGAACAAGACCCCGCCCAGTAAGCAGTAGGGATGCAGTAGGTTCAGGATATTTCCCCGGAACATAAAGAACTGGGTAGCCTCGTCGTACTCCAGGGGAAGACCCCTAAAGAGATTGGAGAAGGCCACGCCCAGCAGGATAACGGCCACCAAACTGGCCACGAAAACCAGGGCGTCGCAAATGAGCCTGAAACCCCGGTTGGTCCACTGGAACCTAAGCTCCGAGGCCACGCCCCGAAGGATTAGGCAGAAGAGCAAGATCATCAAGGGGGTGTAGAGGCTCGAGAACAACACCGCGTAGGCCAGCGGGAAGGCCGCGAAGGTTACCCCGCCGGCGGTAATCAGCCAGACTTCATTGGCGTCCCAAAATGGCCCGGTGACCTTATACATGGCCGACCTTTCCCTCTCGGAGGACGCGCCGATCAACGGGAGCCACATGGCGATGCCAAAGTCATAGCCATCCAAAATAAAGTAGACTGCCCACAGGACGCCCCAAAGGACGAACCAAATTACGGACAAAACATAAGACGAGTCCATGGTAGTGATCCTCCTTAGGGTTCCTTAAGCGTAGTGCTCGGCCGTATCGTCGGGGCCTTTGACGGCCGTCTTGATCATGAGGATAAAGCCGGTGAGGGTGATAAGCCCGTAGATGGCGCCCATAGCCACCAACGTTCCCATAACTTGGTACCAATCGACCGGCGGGCTACCGGCGGCGGAGGTCTTCATCAAACCGAAGACCACCCAGGGCTGGCGCCCAATCTCGGTCACTATCCAGCCCAGCTGGGCGGCCAGATAGGGTACCGGAATCATGAGGATGTAAACCCACAACCCCCACCCCAGGCTGGGCACGAAGCCCTTGATTATGAAACTTAGTATGGCCACGGCCAACAGGAGGAAACCCAGGCCGACCATTATCCTAAACGAGGCGAAAACGGGCCAGACCGGGGGCCGCAGCTCGGGATCGATGTCGTTTAGGCCAGTGATGGTCTGGTCGAAACTGTTGGTGGCCAAAAAACTCAGGGCCCCCGGGACCTTCAGGGTCTGGACCAGGTTGCCTTCCTCGGTGATGTTGGGGATGGTTAAGAGATACATGGGAGTCCCGGGTTCGGTTTCCCAAACCGACTCCATGGCCGCGAACTTGGATTTCTGGTGCTCGGCGGTGACCTGGCCCAGTTGGTGGCCGGCCAGGGCCAAGAGGACCGTGAAGATCAAGGCGAAACAGGAAGCGGACTTAAAGGCCACGTGGAAGAAATCCACGTTTTTGCCCAGGAAAAAGTGCCAAGCGCAAACGCCCATGATCAGGAAAGAGGCCAGCACGAAGGCGCCGCAAACGGTATGGAAGTACATGTGCCAACCATACGTGTTGAACAAAACGTCGGTGAAGCTGGCCAGCCTGGCCACCCCATCGACGACCTGGTAGCCGACCGGGTGCTGCATAAAACCGTTGGCCAACAAAATCCAAAGGGCAGAAATGGTACCGGCGAAAGCCACGAACCAGATGCAAATACAGTGGAATTTTTTGGAAACCCTATCCCAGCCAAAGGCCCAAACGGCGATGAAGGTGGACTCCAGAAAGAAGGCCACGGTGGCCTCGATGGCCAGTAGGGATCCAAAAATGTCACCGACGAACTTGGAATAGTTGGCCCAGTTGGTTCCGAACTGGAACTCCAGGGCGATGCCGGTAACCACGCCAAGAACGAAGTTAATCAGAAAAATCCGCCCCCAAAACTTTGCCTGCTTCTTATATATTTCGTCCCCGCTTCTGACGTATTTGGTCTCCATCCACGCGGTGAAAAACGAGAGCCCTATGGTCAGTGGGACGAATAAGAAGTGGACGAACGTTGCCAGGGCGAACTGCAACCTGGAAAGAATTACAGGGTCCATCAGGATCCTCCACGCGGGGAATAAAGAACGTTAAACGACCTCCCCCAACTGACGTCGGGGATACCTTAAGATTATCGAATCCGGCCCGATAGGAAACTGGTTCCAAAAGAGGCCGAGCCCCATAAAAGGCACGGCTTTCCGGGTAAATGGGTCATTCATTTTGAATAGTCAAAAACGGGCGGACCTATAAGACAGGGGCCAACGCACCGGGTTGACCTCTACCTCCGGGTAGGCCCGGTCGGATAGCAAAAAACCATGTAGCGATTATATTCCGTTTCCGCACGGTAGTCAACATGAAAAACAATTGATTTAAGGGCCTTGCCTAAATTTGGCTATTTTATTGACAAATATCGGTCGGCTTAGTTATCTTGGCGTCTGTAAGCGGTCGCCAATCTAGCATCTTCGGGCCATTATTTGGCAATTTTTATCAATAAAATGTAAAAATCTAGATCCGTTCGGGCTTTTGTCTTAACCGTTCCGGAAAAACAATCGCCTATTTTGTCCCTCGGGCACCCCGACCGGCCATGGGCCGGTCGGGCCAAGGCCGGGGGACGGGGAGAACTTGATCGGTTTTTTTGGGAAAAAGGCATGACTCGGAGAGCCAACTTGGGTTATAATCCTCCAAGGACCTTTAGGGGCAAAGGGCTGACTCGAAGAGTCAAATTGGATTATAATCATCCCTGGACGCTTACCGGTCCATGGGCTTCCCAGACTCACGCCATATAATCGCCAAAAAATCGCCGACTAATTTAATTATTTTCTGAAATACATTGGGCTATAAGTCTAAACTTATGGCCAAATTTATATTAAGGGCGATTACGCCTTTAAAAAAATCTTTTATTCAATCGAAGGTAGCCTATGAACAATGAATTAACTAATAAAATTGTTTTAGTGGGTGACAGTCTTACCGAGTACTGGAACTGGTCCGATTTGGATCAAAGATTTAACATCGTCAACCAGGGCATCTCCGGGGACACCAGCATGGGCATACTGTCGCGGGTCCGACACGCCACCGACTTAAAACCCCTAGCCATCTCCCTTCAGGTGGGCATTAACGATCTGAGCCAGGGCCTTGACCCTTCCGAGATCGCCGACAACCACCTGGGCATCTGGAAACAAGTCTGCCAGCAATCCCCCAAAACCCACCTAATCGTCGGATCCCTTATGCCCATAAGGCGCGACAAACTGGGTTGGCCCAGCGACACCCTCCATAACGGGCGGGTCCGGGCGACCAACGAACTGCTCAAGGCCAACGTGGCCGCCGCCCAGAGGGGCCAAAACCAGGATCTGCGGTTCGAAAACGGCCTAAGCTGGTTCGACCTTTACGGGCTCTGCGCCGACGCCCAGGGCGAGCTGCCGGACCACATGACCGACGATGGGGTTCACCTGACCTGGTCGGCCTACTGGGCCTGGACGGAGGCTTTGAGGAGTCACATTAGGGGCCTCTTCGCCTGACGGGCGACCAAAGCTGGGTTCAGGCTAGCCGACTGGCTGGCCTACCTAACTGGCGAAAAGCCCCGGCCGCGGGCTGGGTTTGGGCCGCCGGGTTAAGCGGTGGCCCTGAGGTCCGGCTGGCCAGTCCGCTCCAGGACGCTATTCCACAGCTCCCCTTTGGGATCGACCTTCTTGCGCTTGGATATGGCCATGGCGATGGGGACGTGCACGAAGTGGTCGTTCCACTGGCCTATCAGGAGATCCGTTTTGCCGGCCATGGCCGCGTGGACGGCCTTCTGGCCCAAAAATGAGCAAAAGACTTGGTCGCTGGAGTTGGCCGGGGCGCTGCGTATGATATAGCTGGGATCGATGTACTTCAAGTTCAGTTCCTGTTTGTTTTGCTTGAAGTAGTTTTTGATCTCGTCGGCCAGGTAAGTCCCGATGTCCTTGTAGCGGACGTTTCCGGAGGCGTCCTTGGCCACGTTCTCACGGGCGAAAAACTTCTGGCCGGCCCCCTCGGCCACCACGATAACGGCGTGGCCTCGCGACTTTAGCCTTTCGTAAAGCCGGTCCAAAAGGGCCCCGTGGCCCTCGATGTCGAAGTCCACCTCGGGGATCAGCACAAAATTGGCGTCGCCCCTGGCCAAGGCGGCCGTGGAGGCGATAAAGCCGCTGTCCCGGCCCATGAGCTTAACCAGGCCCACGCCCCAGGGGGCCCCCAGGGCCTCGGTGTGGGCGCTGCGTATGACCTCGGTGGCGATGGCCACGGCCGTCTCGAAACCAAACGACCGAGAGACCAAGCTTATGTCGTTGTCTATGGTTTTGGGAATGCCGATGATGGAGATTTTTAGCCCGCGGTTTTTTATCTCCTGGCAGATGGCGTGGGCCCCCCTCAGGGTTCCGTCGCCGCCTATGCAGAAGAGGATGTTCATGTTCAGGCGCTCCATGGAATCGACCAGCTCCTCGACCGACTGGTTGCCCCGGGAGGATCCCAATATGGTCCCGCCAAACTGATGGATCTCGGCCACCTCGTTGGGATCGAGGGTTATCAGTTCCCGGCCGTAAGAGGGGATCAGGCCCTGATAGCCGTATTTTATGCCCAGTATGTTCCGGACCCGGTAGCGATAGTAGAGGGTCAAGACCAGCGAGCGGATGACGTCGTTTAGGCCCGGGCACAGGCCTCCGGCCGTCAGGATGCCGGCCCTGACCTTGGACGGGTCAAAGTAGATCTTCCGCCGGGCCCCGGCCTGCTCGAAGCTCGGTGGCGCTTGGCCTTCGGACTTGTAGCGCTGGAAGGTGTCCAACGTGGCTTCCATGATGATTCTCTGGTCGTCGTCGGTAAAGGCGTCCCAGGCTATGGTCTCATCGTTTTTCTCCCCTCCGCTAAGTGAGCCGAGAAGCGGCGAGTCTATTTTGGTGGGCCCCAAGTTTTCAATGTCCAGGACGGGATTGTCCAACGCGTTTTTCTTTGCCATGTCTTACCTCATAGGCCATTGGTATTACCAAGGACTTCCGCTGGCGGCGTAATCAAGATTGTATCTTAACTCATAAAATATAAGTCTTCAAGCTAAAAATGTATATAATAATTGATAATTTTTTAACCTGTTATAGAAGTTTAGTCTCATAATTAAAAGTAAAATTACCATTTACAGGAGAACTAACTTGATCTAGGCTATCCATATATTAAAAATCGGTTAAGAATCCTGTATCCGTTCACGGCCCAACCATATAGAAACGTTCGATTAAAAATCCCTTCTGCCATAACCCTTATTTTCTGGTTTTGAATTCCCCGATGGCCAGTAATCCCCAACCTTCCGCCCCGCCGTCTCGACAACTCCCTGACTCCCTGACTCCATGACCAGACAGCCAGACAGTTGCCAAACGGCGATATGTGTGTCATATTTCATTTTAGGAATCGCTTTGAGTTCCGCTATCGCCGGCGAGTTAGCGCTAGCCCAACTGAAACGTTACCGACGGAGTTTCTATAAGAAACTTACGATGGACTTGGGCTGAGTAATGGACGATATGATAAAATGG
>JAIRNQ010000174.1 GCA_031257955.1 Deltaproteobacteria bacterium
GGACGACCTCATGAGTGTCTACCTGGACGGGCGCGACTGGAAGATCAAGGAGAACAGCAACATGCCCTTCTCCCTCCAGGGCATGAACTGCTTCGTTTCCGCCGAGGTCTCCAAGCGCTACTGGCTCTACAAGGTCTATACCGAAAAGATCCGCCAAGCCCACAAGAACGGCGATCTCCACATACATGACCTTAACCTGCTGGCCGTTTATTGCGTGGGCTGGGATCTGAGCGATCTCCTGCTGGTCGGCTTCAAGGGCGTCTCCGGAAACGTCGAGAGCTCGCCACCCAAGCACCTGCGCACGGCCCTGGGCCAGCTCTATAACTTCTTCTACTCGCTACAGGGCGAGTCGGCCGGGGCCCAGGCGGCTTCCAATTTCGACACCCTGTTGGCGCCCTTCATCCGCTACGACAAGCTCGACTACAACCAAGTCTACCAGGCCATACAAGAGTTCATCTTCAACCTGAACATCCCCACCCGGGTTGGCTTCCAAACGCCCTTCACCAACCTCAGCTTCGATCTTACCCCGCCCTCTTACTTGAAAGACTCACCCGTGGTCATCGGCGGCGAGTACAAGGACGAAGTTTACGGGGACTTCCAGGAGGAGATGGATCTGCTGAACCGGGTTTTCGCGGACGTAATGATGGCCGGCGACGCCAAGGGCCGCATCTTCACCTTCCCCATTCCTACCTACAGCATCGTCAAGGACTTCAACTGGGACAACCCCGTTCTCGACAGCGTCTGGAAGATGACTGGCCGCTACGGCATCCCCTACTTCTCCAACTACGTCAACAGCGACATGGATCCAGAGCAGGCCCGTTCGATGTGCTGCCACCTGATCCTGGACACCAGGGCCCTCCAATCCAAGGGCGGCGGGCTCTTCGGCTCCAACCCCCTCACCGGTTCCGTTGGCGTGGTCACCCTCAACATCCCCCGGTTGGGTTACGAGTCGACCTCCCACGCCGAATTTTACGAGCGCCTGGACGAGCTGATCACAATCGCCTGCGACAGCTTGATCCTCAAGCGCAAAGCCTTGGAGAACTTCACCGACAACGGCCTCTACCCCTACTCCAAGTTCTACCTCAGGGACATCAAGAAAAAAACCGGCCAATACTGGGGCAACCACTTCTCCACAGTCGGGCTGACCGGAGTGAATGAGGCTTGCCTTAATTTCTTAAACAAGGATATCTCCACCCCCGAAGGCCAGGAATTCGCCTTGAACATCCTGAACCACATCCGGGAACGCCTCTCCGAGTACCAGGAAAAGACCGGCTCGCTCTTTAACCTGGAGGCCACCCCGGCCGAGGGCACTTCCCACGGTCTGGCCGCCTTGGATTTCGCCCGCCACCGGGACATGATTTTCGCCAATGGCCGCTACCAGGGTAAGTCCAAGACGGACCTTCAAAACTTCAAGCCCTACTACACCAATTCCACCCATCTGCCAGTTAACCATACCACCGACCTCTTTGAGGCCCTCGATCATCAGGATGCCTTACAGAGTCTATATACCGGCGGGACGGTCCTCCATGGCTACGTGGGCGAACAGATTACCGACCCCGAGGTTGTCAAATCCCTTATCAGGAAGGTCACCTCAAACTATAAGCTGCCCTACTTCACCCTGACCCCGACCTTCAGCGTCTGCGCCAACGACGGTTACCTGGTCGGCGAACAGCATGTCTGCCCCAAGTGCCAAGCCCCGGCCGACGTCTATTCCCGGGTGGTCGGCTACTACAGGCCGGTCAGCCGCTGGAATGACGGCAAACAAACCGAGTTCAGGATGCGGACCACTTACGCCGGCCTGAACAACGTTCAGGGCGACCAACCCCAAAGCCCCGAAGCCGGCCTTTCCGGCCTCCAGGACGACAGCCACCGGGCCATCTCCCCGAAAACCAAGATCGGCGTTGCCAACGCGAAGGAATCCATCCGTGCTCCTAGGCGGACTGAACAAACTGTCCACGCTGGACTACCCCTCTAAGGTCAGCGCCGTGGCCTTTACGCTCGGCTGCGATTTTCGCTGCCCGTATTGCCACAACCCCGATCTCCTCTCGGCCGGCGGCCCCCCGGTGGCCGAGTCGGAGGTCCTGGCCTATTTGGATAAACGCAAAAACCTCATCGACGCCCTGGTGGTGAGCGGTGGCGAACCCACCCTCCAACCGGATCTGCCCGCTTTTCTGTCCCAGGTAAAGGCCATGGGTTACTTAATCAAGCTTGACACCAACGGCTCTAACCCCCACATCGGCAAAAACCTTAACGCCTCCTCCCTAATCGACTCCGTGGCCCTGGATCTAAAGGCCGACCTAACCGACTGGCCCGAGGCCCTGGCCCCCAAAACCGCCGACGGAACGAGCCCAGCCACAAAAATCCTCCAAACCCTTAACCTTCTGAAAGACTCCGGCTTTCCTTCCGAGTTTCGGACCACCTGCGCCAGTCCTTTCGTGACCGCCCAGGCCATCCTCTCCTTGGCCAAGCTGGCCCAGGGAGACATCCCCTGGTACCTCCAACAATACCGCCCGGACACGGTCGCCAACCCGGCCTATATGCGCCGCTTCCCCGACCAACCCGACGAAAACGACCTATTGGCCTTCCAAAAGCTGGCCTCAGATTACCTGCCCTGCCACGTCCGCCTAGCCTCCGTCCCCCGAACGCCAGTCCCGTTCACCGCGGCCCAGCTCCCCACGGCCCCGTTTCCCTCGCTTCGGGGTTCCGACGCCTTGGCCCAGGTCGCCTAACCTCCCCAGCGTCCCCACCGCGGCCTAAACCGCCCGGACGCTCCCGTCTGCCTCCGTCGCCGCCGCCAACCACGGACCCCGCGCCGCACTTGCCCCGGCTCAGCCTTCCGGCCCAGCTTGCCCAAAAAGCTTGGCGTTTTGCATGGATCTAGTTCCCCCTGTCCGAGCCCCTACATATCCTTGGGCTACAATCAACCTTTCAAATTCATAATTTAATTGAAATTGACCCGCTAAAAGTGTTTTAATTGACTTTAAGGCCCAGGCGTGATAATTTAACCCTGAAATTGACCAATTGCCCAGCCACCGGGACTTACCCTTTCGATTTGCCTCCGAGACGGTCCCAAAGCGGCGGCCGGAGACCCCCCAGAATCTTTGGCTGGTTTCCCGGACACTCAACCCAAAAACCAACCCGGCTGGCCGCGTTCACCCGCCAAACATAGTGACCCGCCAAGAACGCTAATAGGCTTAAACCATGCTCAAAAACTTAGCCAAGACGCTTGCCCAATCGCTGACCTTAGCCGTAACCGTTGGGGCGTTGGCCTTGGGACTGGACGGGTTTGGCGTAAGCGCCAACGCCGATAACCTGACACTCGCTACGGGTATCGCCTGGGTCGAGCCCCAAGAAATCGCCGGCACCTTGGAGGGCCAAATCCTAACCGCCCAAGTTCAGGCCAACCAAATCCCGCCCACCCAGGTTCAGCCCAGCCATGTCCAGGCCACCCAAATCCAGGGCGCCCAGCTCCAGCTCGCCCAAGCCCGCCTGACGGCCACCGATTTCGTTGGTTTTTATGAGACGCGAATGCCCGCCGCTTCCAGCCCGGGGCGGATCATAAAACTTTGGTTGCGGGATAACGGCCAGGCGAGAATGACCACAGATTATATGGAAGGCGACCCACTTATCGTGGATAATGGGAACTGGAGATTTATCCGAAATCAACAAAGGGTGGTGGTTAATCTGCCCGATGAGAGTTTGTTTTTCGAGTTATCTGACGGTAGGCTCAATTTAGTCGATTATGACATACGTGTATATGGCATCAACGGCCTTAGCTTTAAAAAAATACGCTAAAAATCAAGACCATGAAACCACAATCGATATAAAGTCGGCTTATTTCAAGTTTTTTCTACGATTAAAATAGAATCTACTAATTACTCAATATTTATAAATTTATTGTATTGAAGTAGAAGCTTATAGTGAGAAAATTAGTGGGTCGAGAAACGAATAAGCTCGTCAAAAATCATCTAAGTCACCATTACCAAGACTTCTACCAAGTAAGCGTTCACATGGCGATAATGGTCACCGCGATAATGGGAACCGCTGGGCTTTAGCCAATAATTGCCGCAATGATTGAGAACGAATCCAGCGGCACCCGTCCATTCTGGGCCTACTTAGGGCCAAAAGCCGCCTTAACCGTCATGCCGTGATTGGAAATGGCCAGGCCCAGGTAAATGATCCTTTTGGCCTCGTTTCTGATGAGTAGTTCATACCTCTTATCGATGATTGTCCCAAGGGCCTTTTCCGCGGCTTCCGACAAAAGCGTTTCCAAGTTTTCTTTGGAGAGCTTAGGCAGACTTTCGGACTCTTTGGCCAGCGCCTCCTCGATTACTTCCGGGGTAAGCTCTTTCTCGGCCAGTTTGGCCAGTATTTCATCGACGGCGGTATCCGGGGCCAACGATATAATGGTTTTAGCGATAAGTGAGGCTCTCCCATCTTCGGTCAAATCCTTATCAAAGTTTTCATTTAAAGCGTTATAAACAGCACTTTTATATTGCTTGCGCAGACTTGAAGAGGCCAATTCATTGTTAATGGTTTTAGTCGGCAGCTTTAATGTCGCTAGTTCGGCCAAAACCTCGTTTCGCTTAGCCTGGCCCGCCTTGGTCAGAGGGTTGAAATACTT
>JAIRNQ010000238.1 GCA_031257955.1 Deltaproteobacteria bacterium
ACCGATTCCCCGCAGCTGGCCTCGGGTTTAAGGTCCCTTTCCAGCCAAGCGGCCAGGGCCACCGCCTTGGTCAGCTTGCCGCCGGGGGTGATGGCCACCTCGTCGCCGACCCTGACCCGCCCGGCTTCTATCCGGCCGGCCAGTATGCGGCGATCGTCAAACTTGTAGACGTCCTGTAGGGGGAGCCTCAGGTCCTTTTCTTCCTCCGGGGCCGGCCGCAAGCCGTCCAACGCTTCTATCAAAGTGGGACCATTATACCATGAAAAGCTTTCCGAGGGCTTAACCACGTTTTGGCCAAGCAGGGCCGACATTGGAATGGACGGTCCCCGGATAAGTCCAAAATCTTCGAAAAAACGTGAGGCCTCCTCGGTAATGTCCTTAAAAACTTCCTCCCGATAACCCACCGGATCCAGTTTATTGACGATGAGACCGGTTTGTTTGATCCCTAAGGGCGACAGCATGTGGGCGTGGCGCCTGGACTGCCCCTCCAGGCCCCTTTCGGCGTCGATCGCCAGAAAGGCCGCCTCGGCGTCCGAGGCCCCGGAGATCACGTTTTTTAAAAACTCCTTGTGCCCCGGGGCGTCTATGACGACGCAGTCGCGCTTTTCGGTCTTGGACTGGGGCTGGGTGGTGTCGATGGCGATCCCTTGTTTTTGCTCCTCCTCGAAGGCGTCCAACAAATGGGCAAACTCAAAAACCTTCCCCGTCTCGGCCGTGACCCGCTTGATCTTTTCCACCCTCCCCTGGGCCAGCGCTCCCGTGTCGCGCAAGAGCCTTCCGACGACCGTGGATTTACCGCGATCCGCGCGCCCGGTAAAGACCAACTTCAACTTCTCCCTGGCCCCGCTTGGCCCGGGCCCAGGGAAGTTGGCGGCGTCTTGGGCGCCAGGCCGGCTTTCGTCGTTAACTCCCATGGTCACGTATACCCGTCTTTCCGGAGCTTCCGCGTGGCGTGGGCGTCTTCCTGATCCTGGGCCCGGTCGGCCCTCTCGCCAACGTTGGTTTTTTCCAGATCGGCGACGATCTCGGGCACGCTTTTGGCCTGGCTCTCAATCTTGGCCGTGCAGGGGGCGCGGCCCAGGCTGCGGTAACGCTGGCCGTCCTTGGCCAGCGACAATAGGCCGGGGTTTTCCAACGTATTTTCCATGGGTTTAGTCCCCGACCAGGCTGGCCACCCGGATCTGTACGCGGTCTACGGTGAACATGATGACAAAGGAGGCCAACAGCATAAAAAGGGCCACGGCCGTGGCCTGGCCGTACGAGAATTCCTCCAGGCGGGTGACGATCGTCAAAGGGGCGATCTCGGCCTGGAAGGGTTTGTCGCCGGCGATAAAAATCGCGCTCCCGTATTCGCCAAGCCCCCTGGCGAAGGCCAGGGCGAAGCCGGTCATGAGGGCCGGCTTTATCTCCGGGAAGACGATTTTAAAAAAAATGGTAAAGCTTCCGGCCCCCAGCCTCCGCCCGGCTTCCTCGCAATCGGGGGCGAGCTCTTCCAGTATGGGCTGGATGGATCTGACGACGAAGGGGAGGGCAACGAAAACCAAGGCCACCACGATGCCCACCCGGGCGTGGGCGACGGATATGCGCAACTTTGAAAGGGGTTCGCCGATCCAGCCTTTATTGTTCGTCAAAAACGTCAGGGCGATCCCGGCCGCCGCCGTGGGCAAGGCGAAAGGGAACTCAATCAAGCCGTCGATAAGGCGCCGGCCGGTAAAGCGGTACCCGACGACGACCCAGGCCAACGTGGTCCCGAAGACGCGGTTGTTGGCCGCCGCGGCCAGCGAGCGGAAAAAACTGACCTTTAACTGGACAAGACCCTGGCGTCGGTGGCCGAGTCGATTATTTCTTTGAGGCTAAGATCGGCCGTTCGCCAAGCCAAGGCGATCATGGGCATCGGCGCGAAAAAGCCCACGCGACTCATGGTTATGCCCATGGTCAGGCCAAATCCCGGTATGATTCTTTTCGCCCTTCCCATAAACCCTTCGCCCTCCCCACCGTCCCGGCGGTGGGGGGCCCAATCGGCCGGCCCGCTTACCCGGAGGCGCTGGCGCTTCAATGGCCCGGCCGGGTCACTCTCCCGTAAGGGGCTTACTTGGCCTAGATTTGGTCGAAGACGCCCCCATCGCCGAAGTGCTTTTTCAGGGCCACTTCCCAGCCCCCGAAGAGCGGGTCGTCGATGGTTATAAGCTTCAAATTAAGATCGAAGTATTTGGTGAATTCCTTAATGATCTCGGGATTGTTTGGCCTATAGCGGCGCTCGCCGGCGATCCTCTGGCCCGCGTCCGAATAGAGATACTTCAGGTACTCGGTGGCCAGCTCCCGGGAGTTTTTCTTGTCCGCGTAGGTATCGACCGCGGCCACCGGCGGCTCGGCCAAGATGTTGGTGGGGGGCGCGACGATCTCAAACTCCCCCGGGCGCTCGGCCAAAGACGGGTAGGCCTCGTTTTCCCAGGCCAACAGGACGTCGCCCTGGCCGTTCTGGACGAAGGTGTTGGTGGAACCCCGGGCCCCGCTGTCCGGGACCAAAACGTTGTCGAAGACTTTCTTGATATAGGCGGTTATGGCCGCCTCGTCGCGGTTATACCCCTTGTCGCCCCAGGCCCAGGCCGCCAGGTAGTTCCACCCGGCCCCGCCCGAGGTTTTGGGATTGGGGGTGATGACCCCGATGCCTTCCTTGGCCGGATCGCCCCAATCGAGGATGTTTTTGGGGTTACCCTTGCGGACCGGGAAGACTATGGTCGAGGCGTAGGGCGAGCCGTTGTTGGGCGGCTTGGCCTGCCAGCCTTTCTCGATCGGGCCCGCGTCCTCCACGGCCGTGATGTCGATGGCCAGGGCCAAGGTAACGACGTCGGCATCGTTGCCTTCAATCACGGACCGGGCCGGCGAAGACCACCGAAACCGCCAGGGCCAAGGCGGTAAAGGCGCTCTTAAACGTTGAATCCTCCAGACTTGGTTGAGGGCAAAAAAAAGCCGAGAAAGCGAAACGCTTTTCTCGGTCTTCCTCGAGCGATCAACCGTCGAAAAATTAACTTTTGGCGTCAAAAGCCCAAGGCTTCCGCCTTCGGCCCCGGTCTTCAGAGTTACCGATCGACCCACAATTTTTTTTCCCGGCGCCCCAAGCCCTTACCGGACCCCATAGGTCCGCCAAGGCTTTCTGGCCAAGAACTTTATGGCCAATATAATCGGGATCGCCGTTACCGCAAAATCTAGCAAAAACCGCGGATCATTGTCAAGCGATTTTTTTCCCCGCGCCTTCCGCCCTCCTCGGCTCTCGCCCCCTCGGCTAACCGCCTCGGCTCTCGCGCCCTCCGCTGGCTCTCGCCTCTTTCCCCGGTCTCTCCCGTTCTCTCCCGGGACCCCAGCTCTCTCCCAGATGGCCCCGTAATCGGTCCCAGACGCCCCCAGAGGCCCCTCAAACCCCAACCCGCTATCTCCATAGCCACTCGCCTTTTCCGGGCCCAACTCGCCTTTCCTGGGCCTCCGCTCGCCCCCTCGGCTAACCGCCTCGGCTCTCGTCGCCTCCCACGGCGGGACCCCAGCTCTCTCCCAGATGGCCCCGTAATCGGTCCCAGACGCCCCCAGAGGCCCCTCAAACCCCAACCCGCTATCTCCATAGCCACTCGCCGCTCCCCCGGCCGTCAGCGGCCCCTGGACGGCCTTACCCGGCCAAACCACTTCCACGCCCATCGACGCTCGCTCTCCCCGCTCTCGCTTGCCCCGTTCTCGCCCTCGCTTGCCTCGCTCTCGCTCCCTCGCCCTCGCTCTCGCTTGCCCCGCTCTCGCTTGCCTCGCTCTCGCTCCCTCGCCCTCGCTTGCCCCGTTCACTTCGGCCGCCCCCGTCAGCCGCAATGAAAGCAGGCCAGCCGATGGCCAGGCGACAGAACCGTCGTTTCCGGAACGGAGGCGAGGCAATCTTTGGAGGCCACCGGGCAACGCGTAGAGTAGGCGCAACCGCCTGGGGCAAATCCGGCTTCCGCCTCTGGGCACGGGGAGTCGGCCAGGCAAAAATCGGCGGCGGCCATAAGGGCTTTGGAATATGGGTGTTTCAACTGGCCAAAGAAAGAGATGTCGTCGATCGCCTCGACTACCCGGCCGGCGAACATGACGGCCAGTCCGGTCGCGAGATTATATACCGCTTCCAAGTCATGGCTTATGAGTAGATAGGAAACTCCCAGCCGGGCCCGCAGATCCTCAAGGAGGTTTATGATTTGGGCTTGCACTGACACGTCCAGGCTGCGGAGAGGCTCGTCGAGCACGATCAGCTTGGGATCGGCGGCCAGGGCCCTGGCCACGCAAATCCGCTGCAATTGGCCGCCCGAAAACTGGCTTGGGAGTTTGCCGCCTTCGCTGGGCGGTAGGCCCACGGCTTCCAAAAGTTCGGCGATTCGCCCCTCCAAGGCTCGCCCGGACAAGCCATAGAAATTCTTAAGGGGCTCGGCTATTATCGACCTTGCCGTGAAAATGGGGTTAACGGCTTGGCTGGAATCCTGGAATACCATCTGAATTCCCGACTGGAGTTTTTTATCCCGTCTAAGGCGGCCAACGGGAACCCCCCGGAAGTCCACCCGGCCGCCGTCGGGCCTTTCCAGCCCGACCACCAACCGCCCCAAGGTGCTCTTGCCGCTCCCGCTTTCGCCAACCAAGCCAAGGCAATCCCCGTCGTTTATGGAAAACGAGGCCTCGGCCACGGCTTGGACGCGGTGACGGCGCCCAAAACGATTGCCCGCCTGATACGATTTGCTGACATTGGCAACTTCAAGCAAACTCATATATTCACGCCTCCCCCTTGGCCCAGACGCGACCGACGCCGCGTCCCCGCCTCGCCCTAAAGGCTTCCATGATTCACGCTTCCCCCTTGGCCAATAGGCAGCGGACAAAGTGTCCCCGCCCAACCCTAACGGCTTCCATGATTCAAGCCTCCCCCTTGGCCAAGACGCGACCGACGCCGCGTCCCCGCCTCGCCCTAAAGGCTTCCATGATTCACGCCTCCCCCTTGGCCAATAGGCAGCGGACAAAGTGTCCCTGGCCCACCCTGAAGGCTTCCATGGCGTAATCGGAGCAGGAGGGCCTCGACTGGTCGCATCGGGGCAGAAAGGGGCAGCGTTCGCCTTGGCGTTCCCTCAAAGAGGGTGGGGCGCCCGGTATGGACTCCAAACGTTCTCGGCTAAAGCGGGGCCTGGCTTTGATGAGTTTTTTGGCGTAGGGGTGCTGGGCCTTCCCGGCCACCAAGTCCCCGGTTTTTATCCTCTCGACGATGTAGCCGCCGTACATGACGTTAAGCTCATCGGCCACGCTCATGACCGCCTTGAGATCGTGGGAAATCAAAAGAAGCGACGTCCCGATTCGCTCGCGCAGACTTTTCAAAAGGCTTAAGACTTCCAGGCGCACGGTCACGTCCACGGAAGTCGTGGGTTCGTCGGCGATGAGGAGGGCGGGGCCGAGCATGGCCGAGATGGCCACCATGGCCCTCTGAAGCGTCCCGCCGCTGCATTGGAAGGGGTAGGAATCGAGGATCCGGCCGGGGTTGTCCACGTAGAGTTTGGCCAGGGAGTCTTCGGCCATGGCCCGAATCTCCTGGGCCGGTATGTCCACGTGGGCCTGGGCGGTTTCCAGGAAATGATTCCAGATAGTTCGCACCGGGTCGAACGAGCCCATGGGGTCTTGGGGAACAATCCCCACCTCGCGACCGCGGGACTTTCTGGAAGCCTCTTCGTCGGTAAAGTTTAGCGGCTTTCCCATCAGAAAGGCCTCGCCGGCGACCCGCCAATTGGCGCCTCGGAGCAAACCAAAAAGGGACCGCCAAAAGACGCTTTTGCCGCCTCCGCTTTCGCCAATAAGGCCAACGATTTCCCGGGGCCCAATCTCCAGGCTGGCCTCCCGGACCACCGTCAACCGGTCCGATCGCTCCAGCAAATCGACGCTTAAGGCCTTGACGCTAAGGACGTTCCCCTGGCCCGGCCGAAGCTCCGGGCCAATGGCCTCCTCGGCCTCTTCCAGGGTCGGAACGACCATGGTCGCGCCGGTCAGGGCCAGAGGTTGGCCAGTCAGGGCCGCCGCTTCGGGGGACCCAGTCTCACCGATGGGGTAAGGGTAGCTTGGCCTGAGCGTCATTGCTTCGACCTCCAGTAATCGCTGAAATAATCGCCTATCACGTTCAAACAGGCCACCGGGATAATGAGGGTAAGGCTTGGCCAAAACATCATCCAGGCGTGGGTTTGTATCAGTTCGCAGCCGTCGCTGATCATCAGGCCCAATTCGGCGGAGGGGGGCTGGACGCCGAGGCCCAAAAACGAAAACCCGGCCAGGGAAAGGGCGGTACTGCCGATGAGCAAGGTGAACTGGGTAACCATCTGGGTAACCAATCCGGGAAATATGTGCCAAACGATTATTCCAACTGGGCCGGTACCGGAGAGCTTGGCCGCCCGCACGTATCCATAGGAAGTGATTCTGAGGGCCAAGCCCCTGGCCACCCGGGCATACCATACCCATTGGGCCAAGAGTATGGCCAGGATGATGTTTTCGGTACCCGGCCCCAGAAAACCGACAATCAAAATGACAAAAATCATCGAGGGTATGGACAGGCTGGCATCGCTGACGATTCGGACGATCTGGTCGGCCAATCCGCCCAGGTAGGCGGCGGTGACCCCTATGGCCGAGCCGACGGCGATGGTCAGTAGCGCTATCAATAACGCCACCCCGAAGGTAAGCCGGATGGCGTATAGGCAACGTGAAAGCAGGCAGCGGCCCAACTGGTCGGTGCCGAAAGGATAATCCCAACTCATTGGGGCCAGAGTATTTTTTATGTCTATGGTTACCGGATCGTGGGGGGCTATGACACCCGCCAAAAGGGAAGCGAGGGCCATGGCGAGCAAAACGCCCAGGCAAATATGGATCCTCACAGGCAAGGCTCTAAGTTTTGGTATCATCAGTGAAATGTCCTAACCTGACCGGCCGATCCCGCGCCCAGGCGAACAGGGATCCTCACTGGCAAGGCACTGAGTTTTTGTATCATCCGTGAAATATCCTAACCTGACCGGCCGATCCCGCGCCCAGGCTAACAGGGATCCTAACTGGCAAGGCACTGAGTTTTGTTGTCATCCGTGAAATGTCCTAACCTGACCGGTCGATCCCGCGCCCAGGCGAACAGGGATCCTAACTGGCAAGGCACTGAGTTTTGGTATCATCCGGCGGAATTTCCTAACCTGATCCGCGGATCGAGCGTGGCGGCAAATATGTCCGAAAGGAGATTGGCTATGATGAAAACCAACACTATGCAAACGGTGTATCCCTGGATAACGGGATAATTCCTGCTCAAAATGGCGGTGGTTATGATAGAGCCCAAACCGGGCCAAGCGAAGACGTTTTCTACTATTACGGTTCCGGCGATTAAGTGACCAAAACACACGCCGGCCGTGCCGGCTATGGGTAAAAGGGAATTGCCGAGAATGTGTTTTTTGAAGATGGCGGAGGTTTTGAGGCCCCGAGCCTTGGCGTAAAAGACGAAGGGTTTTTCGGCGTTATCGAGCATTTCGTTTCTAAGCATCCTGGCGTATACGCAAACATTGCCGAAAGCCAAGGAAATTGACGGAAGGACGACGTGGGCCAGGGAGAGCTTGCCCGAAACCGGTAACAACTTAAGCCATAGGGCGAAAATTTGTATGAAGACAAAACCCAAGACGAAAACTGGGACGGCGTTTCCGATTATGGCCACGGCCCGGCTTACGTTATCCACCAAACCGTCAGGGTTTTTGGCTGAGTAAAAGCCAAGCAGGTAACTAAAAATGACCAGCCAAACAAGCGTAGCCCCGGTCAATCGCAAGGTTGAGAGAAAGCCCGCATAAATTATGTCCGATACTTTTAAGTTGCTGTAATAGGACATGCCGAAATCGAATCTTACGGCTTTGGATATCCAATCGAAATATTGCTCGGTCACGGGTTTGTCCAAACCAAGCTTAGCCTTGACCATGGCCACGTTTTCTGGCGTATAAGCTTGCTGGTGGCCTTTAAGGTAAGAGGCCACCACGTCGGACGGAAAGACCCGGACCAAACTGAAGGCGAGAATGGACACCAACAGTACTACGGGAATGATCAGTAAAGCTTGCTTGACCAAAAATCCTTTCACTTTACGTTTTCCTTTACAATCAGCCTTTGCCCAAAGCCGGGTCGCCGAGAACGGCTAATCAATCGCCACTCCGGCCAATGAATGTCCACGATAGAAGCGAAATAATCACCTCTCCGGCCAATGAATGTCCACGATAGAAGCAAAATAATCGCCTCTCTAGCCAAAGGGGGTTAGCGGGAGAGCCTAAACAAACGTCACTCCTGCCAAACCGGGTCAGTGAAAACTCGATATAATCCCCTCTCTGGCCAAAGAGGGATAGCGGGGGGGCGCTATACAATCGCCTCTCCGGCCAAAGAGGGTCAGCGGGGGAAACGAAACAATCGCCTCTCCCGCCAAATAGGGTCAGATAAACTTGATATAATTACCTCTCTGGCCAAAGAGAATCGACGGGAGACGCCTTGCATCGCCTCTCCGGCCAAAGAGGATCAACGGGAGCCGCTAAATAACCGCCTCTCCCGCCAATGGTGTCGCTAGCGTTTAATGGTGGTATTGCCCAAGGGCATGTCGTAGGAACAATTGAACTCAACGTTTTCGATCCCTTTCCGACCCGCGGCTCGGTTCGTTTTATACGAGATGGGAATGAATCCGTAGCCTTCATGGATGGCCGTCAATATTTCCGTGTATAGCCTCTGCCGTTCGGCTTCGTCGACCGTATGGATAACGGCTGTAATTTGATCCCTGATGGTGGCGTAATTGGGAAGGCCGGCAACCCCATGGTAGTCATAGGTGCCGATGGCCGTGGCTAAGGCGTTTAGGGTTGAATGGGGGTCGTAGGGCTCTCCCCAGCTTAGGCTAAAAAACAGATCGAAGTCGCCGGTCACGCCCCTATTGACGAAGGCGGCAATTTCCTCTCCGGTCAGATTAATTTTGAATCCCGATTCGGCTAGCTGGGCTTGGATGATCTGGGCGAAGGATCGGTGAATCACGTTGGTGGATTCATAATATAAGCCTATCTCCAACTCACGGCCATCTTTGGTCCGAACCGTTCCGCCCTCGGGAAGTGTCCAGCCGGCTTCATCCAACAACTCCGCCGCCCGGGCCTTGTCAAAGGGGTAAGCTTTTAAACCTACGTTGGAGTAGGGCACGCCTTCCCACATGAACCCGGCGGCCACCTGTTCCGTGCTT
>JAIRNQ010000254.1 GCA_031257955.1 Deltaproteobacteria bacterium
AACCGTGGATACCCATTTGGCCATGTCTAGCCTAAGTTATCAGTATTGGCAAGATATCGATAAGGCTTTGTCTGAAAGCGGCGATAAACCCTTGGCAGAAGCTGATAAAATTCGCCTAACCGCCAACACTATTGTGTCGTTGGCGCCGAAAGACAAGCTCGACAATGAACTCGCCAAGTTGGCCGTGAATAGTATCGATCCCGAATATATCCAAGAAGCCCTTTCCGAAGCCTCAGTTGGTCCTGAACTCACATCGGATCGACTTGATGGGCTTCTGGCGAAAAGGGCGGAAACGGCCCTTGAAGATATAACCAATAGGAATTATCACCAAGTTATAGGGAGCGAGGCCAAAGAGATTATTTACCTGGGGATGGCAATTTATGGCCATGGCGCCGAAGTTAAGGCGGTTTTTGGCCCGAAGTAGGACCAGGATGGTGCCTGTAGCTGGCTGGGAACCCAATCATCCAATCGTCCCGTAAGGTATCTTTCGCCGCCGACATTAAGTTCGGTTGGACCAACAATCCCCCAAAATGTCGCGCCCAATGGCCGAGGCTTGGGGGTTAGTCAAGACAGTCCCGTGAACGCTTACCCTGGCCGGCCAAGCGGACAAGTTCTTGGCATAAAAAAACCCCAGTTTGATCCGGGGTTTTTCGTAGGCCATAAGCTATAAGGCCATAAGACCTTGGGGTGTCTTGGGCGTTTCTAAGACTTGACGAGCTCGGCCCGGTAAGCCTTGAGATACTTGACGCACATCTTGTCTTTACCAGCCAAGGCTTCGGCGGCGGCGATGGTTCCCATCATGGGTTTATCCAGGGGATTCATGATTGCGCCGTCCAGTCCGGCGTAAATGGCCTGGGCCATGAAGATGCGGTTGACGAACTTGCGCTCCGGGAGGCCGTAGCTGATATTCGAGAGGCCGCACATGAAGTGGATGCCCGGGTAACGCTCTTTTATGGCGGCCACGGTGTTTATGAACTCCACCCCAAAGGTATGGTTGGTTCCCAAGGGCTGGACCAGAGGGTCTACATAGATGTTGCCAACCGGTACGCCTTTGGCGGTAAGGCCTTCGACAAGTTTATCGGCGATGGCCAACCTGTCGGCGCAAGTCGTGGGCATGCCCGCGTCGCTCATGCAGAGGGCCACGACCTTGAAGTCCGTCCCGGCCACTACCGGGAGGAGTTTTTCCCAGCGATCCTTCTCCAGGGAGATGGAGTTGATCATGGGGGTTCCTTTATGGACGGCCAGGGCCGCCTCGATGGCCACGGGGTCGGGGCTGTCGAGGGCGCAGGGTTTCTCGGAAACTTCCTGAACCGTGGTCGTGAGCCACTTTAAGTAATCGGCTTCCTTGCCAACGAAAATGCCCGCGTTGACGTCAATATAGTGGGCTCCGGCTTTGTCCTCATCCAGGGCTACCGATTTGATATAGTCGGCGTCACCCTTTTCGATGGCGGCGCCGACGGCCTTGCGGCTGGCGTTAATCAATTCTCCGACAATTATCATGTGAAAACATCCCAGGGGTAACCCGACCGCGGTCGGGGTGAAAAGTGGGCCCGTTTCGGCTGGCGCCGAAACGGGTCCGGAGTTAAAAAGCCCGAGATTGGGTCTTTTTTTATTTTATTTGGGCGCTCGATTGAGGCCCGAGTCGGTCGACTCCATCGGATTTATCGGAAAGGCGCGGGGCATGTCGCTCCGGTGCTCCGCGGGCACGCGGGTACGGGTTGGTTTTGGTTAAGGCTCTTAGGCGACCGGCGGCCCCGGGATTCGGTGTCTACCTCCGGGTTTAAACCGCCCAGGAAGGGAGGCTAAAACCCGCCGAAAACTGGGGGCCAAGCGGACCCGGCTCAAGGGTCCTTTGGTACCCGGGTGGGGCGAGGCGCTTTGGCCCATTTTCCAAAACCTGAAGTGGCGCCGCCATATTCTAGCCCATTGGCCAGGCCTACGGCCAGCGGGAATCGGGGTCAGCCGATTAAGGTGGCGCCGGGACGATTTTATGCGGTTAGCCTGCGGGCCAATTCAACCGCGCCGGGGGCGTCTTCGGAATAGCCTGTCGCTCCAATCTTGTCGGCGAAGGCTTTGGTCACCGGGGCACCGCCAACCATGGTCTTGACCTCCAGGCCGGCCTCTTTGAGGGCGTTGACGGTCTCTTCCATGGCCGGCATGGTCGTGGTCAGAAGGGCGCTCAAACCCACGACTTTGGCCGAGTTTTTCTTGGCCGCCTCGACGAAGGCCTTGGGCTCGACATCGACGCCCAGGTCGACGATCTCAAAACCGCCGCCCTCGAGCATCATTCCGACCAAGTTCTTGCCGATGTCGTGAAGGTCGCCCTTCACCGTGCCGATGACGATGGTGCCGGCAGAAGAACTGCCACCGGCCCCTAACTTGGGCTTCAGGATCTCCAGACCCTTCTTCATGGTCTGGGCGGCCATGAGCATCTCGGGCACGAAAAGCTCGCCCTCGGAAAACTGCTTGCCAACGTAGTCCATGGGGGCGATCAGGCCCTCCTGGAGCAATTTTTGGATGTCGGTGCCGGCAGTCAGCTCTTTCTGAATCAGATCCGGCATGGCATCTTCGTCGAAATCGATGACCGCTTGATAGACGTCTTTGATGGACATTATGGCTCTCCTCTGCGTTTGGGTGGACTGTCGCGGCCGTAAGGACCGCCGTCCGTCAGCTGTTTATTTAGCGCGGGTCAGTATAAAACTATATTCATCTATATGACCTTAAGTTCATTATATGGCTTTGTTCGAGTCAACGCAAGTTTTTTTTGACAAAACGGCAAACCCACTGTCTACGCGGCTTTTTTTCATTTTTGCCATAATACCGGGAGGAAAAACCGCCCGGAAAATCCATCGCTTTGGGCCCCAAAACCCCGATTTATGACACCTAAGCCGGAAAATGGCCACTCGATAAAACCCCTCCCAAATTTGCCTATTAATTATTCTAGGCGCTAAAAAATCTACCGAAAGGCCATAACAAAACAGAAATATATGAATCTTTTTTGCCCCTATATAACAGTCCGGCTATTATTCCCGCCCCAGGCCCCCTCACGTTGTGTAAATTTTTTTTGGCGGAAATCGGTAAGTCTTCCCCCCATTTCTGACCGGATTATTCCAAACTAATCCCCAAGCCAACTACCCCAGCCAAACTTCCTCTCCCCAAGCCAACTACCCCAGCCAAACTTCATTGCCCCAAGCTTCCTCTCCCCAAGTCCACCTTCCCCAGCCAAACTTCCTCGCCCCAAGCCAACTACCCCAGCCAAGCTTCCTTGCCCCAAGTCCACCTTTCCTAGTCAAGCTTCCTTCTCGGAACGGGGCCCCACCGATTTTACCACCCTTACCAAAGCTGCCAGACTATGGAACTATCGTTAGGTGTACCACGAATAGGCTTGCCTAGTCCGCACTTCTTGGAATCGGCCAACAAAAAACCCTCTCCCGAAAAAAATCGAGAGAGGGTCGCAGGGAACCGGGCGGGGTAGCCACCCGGTCCTGGTAGTTTACCCCAAGGGTTGGGGCCAGGATCAGGCGAAGCTGACCTTGACCGACTTGGAGGGCTTGAAGGTAAGGGCGTTGTGGGCCTTGACCTTAATTTGCTCGCCGGTTTGCGGATTGCGGCAGGTCCTCTTGGCCCTCTTGACCAAGTGGAAGACACCCAGGCCGGAGAGGGCAAACCGCTTTTCTTTCTTCACGGTTTTAAGAAGGGTCGCCACCAACCCATCGACTACGGATTTGGTGGCCACTTGGCTGAGACCGGTTTCTTCAGCCAGCTTGGCGATCAGTTCAGTTTTCTTCATAAGTCACCCAATGCTTCGACTGCCTCGAAGTGGAAATGAGGCCGGTTTCGCGTGAACGCCGAGTTCCGGCCTTGGTTTTGTTTGGCCCTCAGGCGGGCTGGTTAAAATCTTGCCCGGACCCAAACGGTCCGGATTTTTGGTTTACCCATGTATCGAAATTCAAAACCGGGTCTAGCCTGAACGATCCGAGCCTCGACCCAAATCACTGGTTTATCCGCTTATCGAAATTCTAAACCGGGTCTAGCCTGAACGATCCGAGCCTCGACCCAAATCCATCGACCATTGCCCATCGGAAGCGCTACCGTCTTTCGGCCTTCCTCGGGCGATCCCAAAAAATCCGGTCTGGCTATGGCCCCCAAAAGGGGTCTCCGTTAACCGCGGCTTCTTTGGTCTTTCAAGATCTTCGCATTATATTGGCCTTCCATCGGCTCGGCCAAAATCGCCCACTGGGCACGAGAAAAGTGAGACCCGGGCACCGGCCACTGGGTCCACGAAAAAAAGAAGCCCTTGAACCTAAGCCGCTAAGCGGGACGGTTCAAGAGCCTGTGAGTGTAGCCATCGGTCTGACGAAATCGGGTAAAGGCCGCTGTTAATCGTTGCCCTCGTCAGAGGCGATCGATTATTGTCCGTGGCATCGGCTTGGCCGTTGGAAGTGGCACTGGGAGCGAACCCCATGGCGAGGGAGTTCCCTACCGAGGATTGGTTTTGGAGTTTCAAGGTTAGACCGCCGCGCCAAGGGGTAAGTATTCCATGGCAATTAAGGTAATCGACGGAAAGCCTTAAATCGCTGATTATAGTACGCAACCGTGTCTTTTGCGAAATTACAAGTTTCACTTTGCTACTTAAAGGCCTCCAAATTAGAACCTCCAAAGCCCGCGCCAGTTGGGCTAGCTAGGCGTGTATTTGATATGAATCAATAGTATTAAAAAAAAATTTTCTTGTCAACACTTTTTCTTCGGATTATGACAAAAATAATCGAGCCTTAGTTTTTTTCTGAGGGGGAAAAAGCCTAACGATCTTAAATATTATCTTTGATATTTCGCTAGTTAACATAAATTTGTCGTTCAATGCGTCCCCTCTGGCTTTTTATCGGAGACTGGGCGCGATATGCTTTTTTACCGTTTTTTGAGGTTGCAAAATAACTCTTGGGACCTCGGGCACTCCCATGCCCCTTCCCTCGGCGTAGTCTTTGGCCATGGGCTCGACGAAAATCGCCTCCCCGTAGCCAGTTCATCCCCCTCGATCTGCCTATTAATGTTGCCCATCATCAAATCGTTCTCAGCCCAAGGATGGTTGGCCGCCCCAGGCTTATGACTTCGGGGCATGATTTTTTCAACCTCCCGCTTCCCAATTTGGCCGACAGGGCTGGAACTTTGTTTCACGCCCATCGCCTATCAGACAACCTCACGCTATACGCCCCGAAGGCCTCTTTCCTTCACAATACCCATCCACCCAAAGTTATCCCCCCTTCCGGGTGATCACCTTTGGCCAAAGTCCAAGCGGTTTCTAATCAACCCGGGGCCCAGCCCTCCCAAAGTCATCCCTCTTTC
>JAIRNQ010000258.1 GCA_031257955.1 Deltaproteobacteria bacterium
GACTTATACATAGAGCCAATAGCTTTTGAAGTCTCCGATCTTTATGATGATAATCCCTTTGTCAAAGAAGTGCTTCGCACTGGCATAGAAATTCATTAAACTAGATCGTTCGGTAAATATCCCTAAACTCGCTTGAGGGAAGAAATTTTCGTTTTGAATTCCGTATTGTTATTGAACAGCTATACCCAATAAGGGGGTTTTTTACACCTTGATCATTTTTCACTATTAGGTTATAGATAATGAAAATTGAATCTTTAAATATTGTTTTCTATACATCAATATTTTTGCTTCCGGGTTTTTTTATACGTGGCATTCTCGCTCAACTAAACCCACTAAAAAAATTAAGTGATAGTCTTGCGTTTCTGTCATGTTTGATGTATAGTATTATTAACTTAGCTACTTGGAGTTGGGCTTATATAGTAGTTATTAATATGAAAAACGAGCAATATTTACCGTTATATTTATTTTGGCTTATAATTGTTTTTCTGACATTGACAAGTTCTGTAATTACTGCTTTTATTGTTGGAGCGATTATCCAAAAACGTGTCATTGCTATAATTGGTAAATTCCTAAATCTTAACACCATTGATCCAATAGAAACAGCGTGGGATTGGTATTTTTCAAGAAATGAAGCTGTTCAGATATTGGTCACATTAAAAGACGACTCGGAGATTGCAGGATGGTACGGAGAAGACTCATTTTCCTCTTCAATTGCCGATGACAGAGATATATTCATCCAGCGATTGTATAGACAAGATGAAAATGGTATGTATCATCAAAATCCCGAAAATATGGGATTTTATATCCCAAAGGATTCAATAAAATATATTGAATTTAAAAAACCTATGGAGGTTATTTCATACAATGAAATCTGACATTATTAATATCACAGATGTCCATACTCAAAAGAAGGTCAATAGTAATGAACACACAAGTGAGTTCAGACCATCTGATTCCCCTTTTACACATCGCGAGGATATTAATTACCATACTAGAGGTTATACGCCTGGAGCAAAAGATAATACTCCAAAGCCTACACCTCCACCTTTTAAAACTGGTTCAAGTGTATGGAAACCAACAAAAAGTGGTAAAAACTAGAAAAATCATGTTTGTCTTAAGTAATTTTTGAGAACTAAGCAATTTAGCAAATAAGGTTATTAAGAAAACCAGCTAACCTGCACCACTTGTTTTGTTAATATAGTTATTTACAAAGCGTATAATCCCCAGTTGACCACACAATCAACTTATCTTGAATTTTCGATTTTTGTGTCGCAATATTTTTTTCAGGAATAGCCTGTTTTCAGGATAAAACTGCATTCAGGGTCGATTTGATGAGTAGCCAATAATCATATCTACTGCTATTTTGTTGATGTTTATGAGAATCGAGCAGATTATGTTTTTTTCATCAGGTGAAAAAAATAATTGACATACCGAAAAAATTATGAATTTCCTGTCTTAATTGATAGTACTGGTTTGCCTAACCGGATAAAAGTTGAACAAACTCACCCAAGCAATCTTTCTGGCGTTATAAGCAATGAAATTAGATTGATTTTCATCGTAGATTACAATACAGGATTACCGATTTTTTACAAGACTATCTCAGGCAACATTACCGACATTACAACATTGAAGACAACTATTAACATTTTAAGTATGTATGATATTAATGTTAAATTTATATTAATGGATGCTGGATATTATTCTTTAGATAACTTAAAATTTTTACATGAATTAGGAATATCTTTCCTCTCTAGAATCAAGCCTAATGATTGTATTTATAAAAATTTAGTTAAACAACATGCTATGGAGATGATGTTAAATTCTGAATATGTCATTAAGCATAACCAAAGATATCTATATTGTAAATAAATCCCGTAACTATAGCTGAAATCAAGCATTGGGCCTATTTATGTATAGATGTAAATAGGTTAAGCCAAGATTTAATATCGTTATACGATAAAACTAATATTACAGACTATTTATATGATAATCAAAGTAATGATGAGGATATAAGAAAAACTTTCGATTCAATTAATGAGAAAGTTTCGGATGTTAGTACATTTGTCTTAATTTCTAATGGAGATTTGCCTACAAATAAAGTTTTAGACTACTATTATACTAGGCAACAAATAGAACAAGTATTTGAACTTTCAAAAAATAATGGTTGTTTAACACCTTTAATAGAACATTCTGCTGAATGTATTAACGGTAGATTGCTAATATCATTTATAGTTAGTATTATTAATATATTTATCAATATAAAATTAAACAATACAAAATATTGTGCAGAAAGTGTAATGTTCTATATGAGGAGTTTATATATTAATAAGTATTCTAAAACTTCGATAATAGAGGTACCAACGAAACAGGAAAATGACATTATAAGCCTCTTGAATTTACAAACTGACTTTTTTATACAGACCAGTAAGTTTAACGATCCTAAATTACTCTCAATTGCCAATAGACGCCAGCCTGGGCGTCCCAAAAATACTTTGGGTGAACAGGTTAAACCAAAAAATACTGAACTTCCCAGTACCGAATTGGCAATTCCTGTCGATTTAAAGCCTTTATCAGATTTTGGTGAAAGTTCTAGCTTACAGAGCAAACGAACTAGAGGCCGACCTCCTGGAAGTAAGAATAAACCAAAGCCATTATGATACCTATTGCTCTGGCGTTATTCCTAGACTAGAGAAAGCATCCAAAATTTTAACCAAAAAAATACCAAAAAAATATTGCGGCACAAAAATCGAAAATTCAAGCTAATTTCCTTTGATAATTGCTGGCCCTTAACCTTTGGTGCCGTTGAGGCTTTAGCTTTTCGGCTGTGGGTAGGGCCCTTCGGTTGGGCCGACCAAGCCCCGCCGGTCGAGATAAGGGCGGCGAAAATCCCTAGCTCCCCATTGCGAGAGTTAGTTGGAGGTTTAACAAACAAGTAATATTAAGCTTGGCAAATGGAACCTAGTAACTGAAGTTATTTAACAAAAGATGTTTTTAGGACTTAACTAATGAAGCCTATTAACATATTTTTCTTCTATTAAGGGTAATTTGCTCTTAGTATTGTTGAGAGGATTAATATGTTTAGAAACAAAGTTATTAAATTGATTGTCTTTGGTCTTGTTTTAGTGGCTTTTCCGGTATATCCGGTTTTGGCCCAAGAAAACGCTTCAAGCGGACCCATAACCCAGGAGGATATCGACAATTTCATAAGCGTCTATGGGAGCGACGATCCCCCGGCGGCCATGTCCAAGGCCAACGGCTCGATAAACGGCGATCGCCTTCAGCTGGTTACCAGGCGTCTGTCGTCCGTATATATCCTCAGAGGGCAGAATACCGATAATGCGACCCTTCTGAAGAAACTGGCCGAAATATCCGCTCCCAACTCGGTTAATCACGAAGAATACGCCCTTTACGATGCCAACGACGAACACTTGAAGCCGGTCTTCGCCAAGTATCTCGGGGCTTACACCTTAAGGTTGCCCGACTCCCTGGCCGAACAAAGCGTCAAGAATAGGGCCGATAAAGCTACCGCTGAATCAGCCCCTCAAGAGGTCTCTTTGGAATCTGGCTTGATCCCGGAAGGTGGCCCGGGCTTGGCACCAGGCCTTGGCCAAGATACCGGACAAACGAATTCGGCTGCCCAAACCGAGCCAGCCCAGCCAACCGAGTTGGCCGAGGGAACTGGGGCGGTAACGCCGGAAGGGTCGGCTGAGCCGACCGTTTCCGTGCCGGCACCGGCCGGCGCAGAGAAAGAGCTGACTTCCGAGGGGGAGATTAGCGCCGAAAACCTGCCGTCCTTGGAGTTGGGGGCCGACTTCGGAACCCCGGCGACCAATTAAAACGCAATCTGATTTAGCGCAAAATTAAAGGGGCCGCCAAAACCAGTCTTTTCTGGTTTTGGCGGCCCTTGCGTTTGTGGTGGGCTATTTTAATGTCACGCCGCTCAGCTACCGAGCCAAGCCGGGATCGACTTTCCTCGCGGCGGGGTCGTGGCGGAGTCTCTGGGACAATCCTCGCCTGGCTTTTCGGCAACAGGGTGCCGTCAAGCCTGGCGATCACTTTTGTCGCGATCTACACCAAACGGAAGGAGGTCGTTTGTCTTCCTGGTAGCCCCATAAACGGTCTCAGAGGCTCGTGGCGGGGCGCGAGGGCTGGGGTCGGTAGGGGGAGTACCCTCGGAACGGAAAATGGCCGTATGGGCGATTGTGGGGGGTCCGACGAGGAAACCACCCCCAGGGTCTCGTTGACTCGGGCTCAGGCGGCTCCAGGACGCCCGTGGGACGTCCTGGAGCCGATACTTGGGCCGATTAGTGGGGCCGTTAGATGGGTTATAGTGGGGCCTATTATTGTGGCTTCCGTGGAGCCCATTGTGGGCAGCCTGTGGGGAAGGTTATTGGGAAAGCTTCAGGGCCTCCCGGATGTGGGCCTTGACGGCCTCGGTCGTGGTCTGGGCGAGAGCGCCCTGGGTCAGTTCTTTGGCCCGCTGGAGGCCCCAGTGGGAGATTTCTCGCCTGACCCGCAGGACCGAAGCCGGGGAGACGCTAAACTCGTCCAGGCCCAAGGCCAGCAGAAGCGGGATCATTTCGGGGTCGGCCCCGGATTCGCCGCAGAGGCCGACCGGTTTGCCGGCAGACTTTCCGGCGGCGATGACCTTTTTTAGACTTTGCAGGACGGCCGGGTGAAAGGGCGAACAGAGTTGGGCCACTTTGGCGTTGCCCCGGTCGGCGGCTAAGGTGTATTGGGTCAGATCGTTGGTCCCGACGCTAAAAAAATCGGCGATTTTGATTAGCTCCTCGGCCAGCAAGACGGCGGCCGGGGTTTCGACCATTATGCCCAGCTTGACGTTTTCGTCGAAGTCTAGGCCTTTGGCCCTAAGCTCGTCGGCGCAGGCGGCCACCAGGGCCTTGGCTTGGGTTATCTCGTCGGCCGAGGTCACGAAGGGTAACATGATCCGAAGGTTTTTGTCCTTGGCCCCGGCCCGTAAAATGGCCCTAAGTTGGGTGGCGAAGACGGCCGGCTCGGCCAAGCAGTAGCGGATGGCCCGGTAACCCAGGAAGGGGTTGTCTTCCTTGGGCAACTTAAGGGCCGGGACGTTTTTGTCGCCGCCGGCGTCCAGGGTCCTGACAATGACCTCCCCCGGGGCGAAGATGGCCGATACCTCAGAGTAAACTCGAAATTGCTCTTCCTCGCTGGGCAAAGTGGCCCGGTCCAGGAACAAAAACTCGGTCCGGAAAAGCCCCACCCCTTCGGCCCCGTTGGCCTTGGCCGCTTTGGCGTCGTTAATGCCGCCAATGTTGGCCAAGAGGCGCCTGGGGTTACCGTCGGCGTCCAGGGTCGGGCGGCGCTTAAATTCGTTAAGGCTCTTTTGATCGTCAAGGTAGCTCTGGCGTTTTGAGGCGTAAGCGGCCAAGGTGGCCTCATCCGGGGAGGTAATGACTACCCCTTCGCTACCATCGGCTATGATAGTATCCCCTTTGGATACGGTCTCAAAGAGGCCGCTAAGCCCGGTTACCAGCGGCACGCCGAAAGATCGGGCCATGATAGCCCCGTGGCTGGTGTAGCCGCCAGACTCTGGGACCAAGGCGGCCAAGTTCTCCAAATCCAGCGAGGCTATGGCCGAGGCCGGTATGTCCCGGCCAATCAGAACGCTGTCTTTCGGAAGGCTGGAGAGATCCAGCGTTTCGACGTTTAAAAGCAGCGAGAGAAGCCTGGTCTTGGCGTCCATGACGTCGGTTATCCGCTCCATTATTCGCTCGTCGCCAGTCGATCGGTATATCTCGGCGCAGGCCTCGGCGGCCTCGTTTACCGCCCCCTCGGCCACCTTGCCGCCGTCAATCAAATCGTTAATCTGCTGGAGGAAAAAAGGGTCCCGGACCAAGCTAATCTGGCGCTTTAGGATATCGCTGTGTTCTTTGCCCCGCTTCTCCAAGGCGAAGTTGGCGAGCTCGGTCACGTCCGCCTTAAACTTGGCGATGGCTTCCCCGAGCCGGGCCTTTTCGCCCTCGATTCCGGAATAAACCACCCCGTCCCAATCGAGCTTGGGCGGCTCGAAGATTACTGCCTTCCCGATGCCAACGCCGGGGGAACCGGCCACTCCAATGAATTTCATGCTAGCCTCTCGATAATAACCTGGGCCTTGCGGCCAAGGCCGGAAAGCGTTTTACCAAAAAACCGTTTGACGCTGATTAAAACACCGGGTTGAAAAAGTGGGAAAATAATCGCTAAATGTAATAGTCCGGTCGGCCACTGGTAGGTGAGCTACCGGGCGCGAAGGGCGGCTGGGACCGCCCCCGCTGGATCCGGCAAAATATTGAAACCCAGAAGGGGTCTAGGATTCCTGGGATTCGATCAAGTGTTTGATTAAGGCCATGGCCTTTTCCTCTTCGGGGCCGTCGCAGATAAGCTCCACCTCCTGGCCATATTTGAGGTTGGCCGAGGTAATCATCATGATGCTCTTGGCGTCATAAGCCCGGCCGTTTTTCATGATGGTAACCTTACAGTCCAGGAGCAAAAGGGCGTCGGCCACTTCCCCGGCCGGCCGCAGATGGATGCCGGTTTCGTTGGCTACGGTGGTGGTGTAGGTAAGCAAAAGAGAACCTCCTTAGGCGAGCGGCCGATTTGGCGACCGTGAGGGTTGTCTTGAGGCTGGCCAAGGGCGCAGTCTTTCGGCGGACGATTTGGTGACCGTAAGCTTTGGCTTCAGGCTGGCCAAGGGCGCCGTCTTTCGGCGACCGTTATGAAAGGTTTCAGATTGGCCAAGGGGGCCGTTATTCGGCGGCCGATTTGGCGGCCGTGAGGGTTGGCTTGAGGATGGCCAGAAGTATCATGCCCAAAACCGATCCAAGGATCAGGGCCAGTAGATACAGTAAGGGTTTACCGACAACGGGAAAGACGAAGATCCCGCCGTGGGGGGCCATGAGAGTGCAGCCCCAGGCCATGGAGAGCCCCCCGGCCAGGGCCGAACCGGCTATGCAAGAGGGAATGACCCTGAGGGGGTCGGAAGCGGCGTAGGGGATGGCCCCTTCGGTAATGAAGCAAAGGCCCATGATGTAGTTAACCGGGCCGGAACGCCTTTCCAACTCGGTGAATTTATTTTTGAAGAAAGTCGTGCCCAGGGCTATGGAGATGGGTGGGGTCATACCGCCGATCATGACCGCCGCCATGATGTCCGTGTTGCCGCTGGCGATTGAGGCCGTGCCGAAGACGTAAGCGGCTTTGTTGAAGGGGCCACCCATATCGGTGCTCATCATGCCAGCCAGTAAGCAGCCTAGGAGGATCTTCGAGGAGGATCCCATGGAAGTAAGCCCCGAAGTCAAGAGCGAGTTCAATAGCCCCATAACCGGGTTAATGGAGAGCATGATCAGCCCGACCACCAAGGTCCCGAAGAGGGGGAAGAAAAACACCGGTTTGATACCGGAAAGACTCTTGGGTAAGGGGTCGGTGATTTTTTTTATGGCCAGAACGGCGTAGCCGGCGATGAAGCCGGCCAGAAGGGCGGCCAGGAAACCGCCGGAGACGGGCGGCGAACCGGAGAGGAGGCTGGTAAAGGATACGCCTTCCTTAGCCAGGATGCCACCGACCACTCCCGGGGCCAAGCCGGGCCGGTCGGCCAGGCCCATAGCGATAAAACCGGCCAGGATGGGCAGCATCATGCTGAAAGCCGTTCCGCCTATGGAGTTTAGGATTCTAGGAAAGGGTTTGTTAGAGCCGAAGGACGAGGGGTTGATGGAATAGTCGTCAAATAAAAAGGCCAAGGCGATAAGGATGCCGCCGCCTATGACGAAGGGCAGCATGTGGCTAACCCCGTTCATAAGGGCCTTGTAGAGAGTGCGGACCAGCGAGTCGGTCGCTTCGTCGGCGCTTTCCCCGGTGCCGATGGCCGATCCGGCCCCCTTTTGTTCGCTATACACGGGGACGTCGCCCTTCAGGGCAGTGTTAATCAGCTCTTCCGGCTTGTGGATACCGTCGGCCACTTTGGTAAAGAGGACCCTCTTACCGTTAAAGCGGGCCGTTTCGACCTTTTTGTCGGCGGCCACGATAATGGCCTCGGCGGCGGCGATGTCTTCCTCGCTTAAGGGATGGTCGATGCCCGAAGCCCCGTTGGTTTCTACTTTAATGGGAACGTGAAGCTTAACCCCGGCCTGTTGCAAGGCGGCCGAAGCCATGTAGGTGTGGGCTATGCCGGTGGGGCAAGCGGTTACGGCCAGTATCCGGTAGACTTCCCCGGCGCCCTGGCCGGTGGGGTGCCCGCCCTTGGCGCTTGGCCCCGAAGTGTCGGAAGTCTGGGCCGCTTCCTGGGCCAGTCTCTTTTCTTCCTCGGCTTTCTGGGCTTTTTTGGCCGCCATCCGTTTGGCCGCCTCTTCCTCCTCCTCCCGGTCCCGAGCCTCTTTGATCTTCTCGGCCTCGTCGATGAGAGTGATGAAGTCGTCTGGGTTATCGGCGGCGCGTAGCTTGGCTGCCAGTTCCTGGTCCATTAAAAGGCCCATCAGTTGGGCTAAGGCGTCGAGGTGATCGTCGGAACCCACCGGGGCGGCGATCATGAACCAAAGGTCGGCCAACGTTCCGTCCCGGGACTTGCAGTCAACGCCGTGGGTGAGGGTGGCCGCGGCTAAGCTGACACTTTTGACGGCGTCGCTTTTGGCGTGGGGCACGGCCAAGCCCATACCCACGCTGGTCGTGCCTTTGGCTTCTCTGTCCCAAAGGGCTTTTTTGTAAACCTCCAAATCACTGATGGCCCCGGAGGAAAACTGGACGGCCGCCAAGAGGTCCATGGCCTCTTTCTGGTCTTGTGCGTCGGCTTTGATTAGGATCTTGTTGGAGGTAAGAATGTCGGTAATCTTCATGTATAACCCTTTCACGTAAGCGGCGGCGTAAAGCCGTAAATAACCTGGCTAGTTATCTTTGGTAGATTGACAAGGGCTAATCTTTCCCTATTGTGGAAAAGGACCCATCGCATTTGGAAGTTAAAAGTATTGTACTCAAGAGAGTTAATGGGTTTTTACGTTTAATTGACTATTGGCCGAAATATTTTGTGGTAGCGGACATTATGGGCTCGATTAAACTGTGTATTTTTCGTTTCATTGTCGCCAGAGTTAATCATAGCTCGAAAGGTTAACGGCAGTGGCGGATCATTGTCGCCAGAGTTAATCGTAACTCGAAAGGTTACCGGCGGTGGCGGATCATTGTCGCCAATGTTAATCGTAGCTCGAAAGGTTACCGGCAGTGGCGGATAAGGTCAGTTTGGGTTAGTCAGGGCCTGGCTGGCAGGGTCAGTCCGTAGGCGTTATGGTAGACGTCCACGATCTCTTGGCGGGTGGCCAACCCGGTAGAGAAGGCCGTGGCGCTGCCGGCGGCCGCCCCGAGGGCTAGGGCCAGAGAGGGTGGGAGCTCCATCATTAGCCCGGCCAGATAACCGGCGACCAGGGAGTCGCCGGCCCCGGCGGAGTTTTTGACTGGGCCGGAAAGGGATTCGACCCGGTGGGTTTGCCCGTTGGCCTGAACCAGCAGGGCACCTTGGGCGGCCATGGAAACTAAGACGTTTTGGGCCCCAAAATCTTGTAGCCGTTTGGCGTTGTCGGTAATCTCCAGGTCGGTTTGGGCCTCCCGGCCGCAGATTTCGTTTAGTTCGGCCAGATTCGGCTTTACGAGGGTCGGTTGATGTTTCAGGACCCGCTTTAAGGCTGGGCCGGAGGTATCGACCACCACCATGATCCCGTGGCCGGTAAGGGCTATGAGAAGCCGCTCATAGATGTCCTGACCCACGTTGGGTGGGATATTTCCGGCCATGACGAGAGTGTCGCCCTTGTTTAGGGCCGCCACCCTGGCCAGGAGAATATCGATGGCCTTGGGGCTCACGGTCGGGCCGGTCCCGTTGATTTCCGTTTCTTCCTTGGCCTTGACCTTAACGTTTATGCGGGTTAAGCCCTTGTCCAACTCGATGAACTCGGTCCTTATACCCAACGTCCTTAGCCCATTGGCCAGGGCTTGGCCGGTAAAGCCGGCGATGAATCCAAGGGCCACGCTCTCAAAGCCCAGGTTCTTTAAGACCCTCGAGACGTTGATGCCCTTACCGCCCCATATAATCGTCTCTTCGCGGCTTCGGTTGGTGGCCCCCGGGGTCAGGTCGTCCAGGTTGACTAGGTAATCGAGGGCTGGGTTCAGGGTTAACGTGTATATCATTTTTCAGCCTCCGTTTAGCCGGCGACGGAAAAGGGGCTTGGGCCGCGACCTTCCCAGGCCAACACCCATCGCTCGGGCGCGATTCCCACGTAACGTATCAGTGAAATCCCTATCGGACCGGCCAAAAGCCAATCCATCGTCCAGAAGTTCCAGAAGTTCCCTGGCGTAAAGGTATATGTCGCGAGCGGACAAAAATGGCCGCCGCAAAGCGATTGCCAACCAACGGTTAACCAAACTCCCCCAAGCGGCCGGCGTTATGGTTTGGCGGGCGGCGACTGTCTGCCGTAGTGGACAAAAAGGCCGCCGCAAAGCGATTGCCAACCAACGGTTAACCAAACTCCCCTAAGCGGCAAGCGTTATGGTTTGGCGGGCGGGGACTGTTTACCGTGCGGGCAAAAGTATCATAAAATCAACAAGTTAGGTCCGAAAAAAACTGGCCGCGAAAATCCAATTTTGGCCGGGGTCAAAAGAGAGAAAGATTTGCTAAAATTTAGGAATACCCGAGACTTTTCGTTGTCGTTAAACAACTATCAAGTCCATTATCCAATATGGGAACGGTTTTGTCCAGAGGGGCGCGGGCCAACCCACCGGTATTACGGGCGGGTTGGCAATTGTCCAGAGAGGTGGTGTCAAGGCAGTCGGGGGTAGGCGAGAGGAGCAAAAGTGCCCAATGGAGAAGGGGTGAGGCGCCCCGGGTACACGAACGCGGCCAAAAGACGGATAGACCCGGGATCGGGCCTGGGGCAAGGGCCCAGGGTCGAGAAGGTTAGGAAGGTTAATAATTGCCGCTCGTCACATATTTTTGTATTTCCTCCAAACCCAAGCCCTCCAAACCGAGTTTGGTAGCGTTATTTCCTTCGGATCGCCAATCCCTTTCGTGGATGACGTTGTAGATGTCAATGACTCCGTTGGTTACGGGCATGTCCACGCCAACCAATCGGCCTATGGCCGCCCAGGGGACCAGGCCGTAAGGGGCGTCTTCGGTGAGGTAGCGGTTGAAGATGTCATTTGGTCCGGCAATGGGGGTAAGGTCGACATCGCCGTGGGTGGCCCGGTAAAAATCTTTCCAGGTAAAGTTTCGGGGCAGGTTAGTGAATTCCTCCAGCGAGGTTAAATCGTAGCCAAACTTACGTCCCAAAGCCTTGCGTTCTTGGTCCAGGGCGATGTCGATCTTGGCGGAGGAAGGGGTAATGCCCTGGTCGTAGATGAAGAAATTAACGTCGGGGCGTTCGATGTTGCCGATATTCAAGAGGCAAGGACCGGCGTGCAAGGTGGGATTGACCAGGCTGAGGCCGCATTCAAGGACGTCGGCGTAGAGTTTTTCAAAAGGGAACAGATCGTCCCGCAGAAGGCCGATTATTTGGGAAGATTTGTCGTTCGGCAGGAAGGCGATGTTAATTTTGTTGCGGTCGAAGAGATTGACCCGACCTGGACCGGTAAGCCTCGCGTCGTAAGGCAAATGGTTAGCCTCGGCCAAAATGGGGCAATCCTCCCCCCCAAACTCCCGGCGGAAAACCAACGAAGCGAAGGCGCCCGGAAAGACGATAACCATTTGGTCTCCATGTAGTTTGCCTTTGAGGAGCCTCGCGTAATGGGCATGGGCGAAAGCCGGGGTAACCACGAGGACGTAGTGGGCCCCCTCGACCGCCCGCTCAATTTCGTCGGTGACCAAATCCAAAGTTACCGTGCCCTTGAGGGCCCCGGTTACGCTTATCGTTTTCGTTTCAAACACGCTTTCGATCTGGCCTCTGAAAGCCGGTGTTTCGTATAGACGGACAATGTGTCCCTTGAGCTTAAGATCGGCGGCCATTACGTGGGCCCCGTTGCCACAGCCCAGGACGGCGATAATTCTCTTTTCCATAATAACCTTCAAACCCCAAAGGGGCAAAGTTCCCCCGCCTGGGCGGCGAATGCTTACGCGAATTAAAAAACCCAAAGGGCCAAAGTTCAGCCGCCTGGGCGGCAAATGGTTACGCGACTGAAAAACGACCTTCGTCCCTTTAAATGACCCACCGCCTTCTGGTCACTCTGGTCCCTAAGTCAAGCGAAATGACTTTTCTGAGTGCTTTGGTTTATACCCGTCCGGTATTATCGAATACCGTATCAAGCAAAGGCCTGCCGATTGTGGAGAATCGATCGGGACCGATTCCCAAAACCCAGACCAGCTGGGCACTTTGGGGTCCCGGTTAAAGTTAGGGCAATAATGAATCAATTTAATATAATTAAGTTTTTGAATTTGTATGTACTAATTTTAGTTGCCAGACGGTAGCACGTCGAAGTCCGGTTCCGGATTTGGCCAGTTTCCGTTTTCATCGCGGTATTGGAGACAATTTCCAAGCGTTGAGACGGAAGTGTAAAGTATTTCAGGAATAGGACAAGGCGGAGGAACTTTACCGATAAGGTCGTTACCCGCGTGGCTTTGTTGGTATATCGTCAGGTTCGCATAGAGCAATTACCGTGCCATTTAGGGATTTCTGTAGGCAGCGAATATACTCGTCAGATTTGGGAATTATGGGCCAAAGGCAATTTGGGAAAAGGAAACAAAACTTTTCATTGGGCAAAAATACTTTGCGGTGCCAGAGATTTTGCGAGCATATTTTTTGAATCATTTTGCCAACCCGTAGGTCGTTGTCGCCTCGGGGTAAGGGCCGTAAGCGCTTTGGGTCTGGCAGGGGGGAGTTTCTGGCGGTTCCGGTTTTGGCCCAGGGCACGGGTCTCGGTTCGCGAATTGTCTGGGCGGGCCTGGGCAAGGATATGGCCTGGGGAGTTGACGAAAGCCGACTGACCGACTTGGAAGGGAGCGAATTGGGTGGTGGTGGATTATTATGTGGTCATCCCCGAAAGGCCTTGAGTAATTGCCGCGGAAAACGATTTGTCCGGTGGGGGCGGGGTAAAGGCGGATCGGGGCTGGCGGCTAATTATTCTGGCGAATAGTTAGCCGCCTGATTTCGATGGGAGAGCCGGCGTCTGGCCTGGGCTTGTTTGCCCGAGGACCAGGCTGGCCTTCGGCTAGGCTGGCCGGGGGAGAGTGGGGTCCGACGGGTGGTCGGCCCTCGGCTAGGCCGGCCGGTGGGAAAGGGGTTAGAACTTTTGGTCTCTAAGGTCTTTGAAGGCTCGGAAGGCGGCCAGAAGATTTTCCAGCGGGGTATCGCCCTGGACGTTGTGAATGGACGCAAAAATATAGCCGTCGTTTCGGGCCAGGGTGGTTATGACCTTGGAGATTTCAGAATAAACGGTCTCTGGGTCAGCGTTGGGCAAGAGGTCCTGGGTATCCATCCCGCCCCAGAAGGCGATTTGTGAGCCATAAGCCTCTTTGACTTTCTCGGCCTCCATGCCGCTGGCCGTGATTTGTATGGGGTTAAGGACCTCCATGCCCATATCGATGAAACCAGGGATAAAATCGAAGACGGCCCCGTCGCTATGGAAGCCGGAGACCTTGACGCCCTTGGCCCTGAGAACCTTGTACATCTCCAGCTGGCGGGGCAAGATAAAGCGCCGAAAGTTTTTGATTGAAAACATGGGCAGCTGCTGGCCGCAGTAGTCGTCGGTAATCAGAACCATGTCCAGATCTTTTCCAATAACGTCGGCCATGCGGCCGTAGAGGTTGATCTGGGACTCCAAAACCTTATCCATCAAGGCCTCAAGCAGATCGGGATTTTTTATCATGTCCTTCATGGATTGCTCAAGGCCCCGCAGCGGCCAAGTCTGTTCAAATATGCCTTTAAAAACGAAGCAAAGTGCGTAATCACCGCGGCTTTTGTGGTGTTCCACAGTTTTGCCCCAGTAATCGTCCCGGGAACCGTCCATTTTTGGCCAGGGGTGGGCGTTGATCTCCTGGATATTGGTGGCCTTCAGAAGCGGCTGCTCAACGAAATTAAAGTAGGGCTGGCCCACGACCCGCTTAAGGTTGGCGCCCCATTCGTCCACGTAAGTGGCCGAGCCGTCGGGTTCGAGCTTGAAGCGATGATCGTGGGAGGTAGGGGGAAGGAAACTGATCCAGCGGGTGTCCACCTCCAGGAGCTCCAAAAAATCGTCGTCCAAGGTAGCCACGCCCAGTCGGGAGTGGTGGGAATCCTCGGGCCAGTCAGGCCTTTGGATTTCCGGAAGGCCCAGGTGTCGTCGGTAGGGATTGTAGAGGGTGGCGGCAATGTCGGTCACCCTTCCTCCCAGGTCAAAGGGGATGCGATCTACCGGTGCCCGGCGGCAGGCGGCCAAAAAACGTTCTCTGGGGGTCATGGTCATTTGGGTGGTCTCCTAGCGGCCCCCTGGCCGCCAAGGCTATGGAATATGGTTTATCGCTGAACCGGCTAAACTAGTCTTTGGCCCGGGTCGGGTTTGGAGACTGATGTGTGGGCCCCGTGCGGCCTCCCGGCGGGCCGGTTTGTTGGCTTGGCCGGGCCCTGGGGGAGGGCGATATGGGGATAAGCCCCGTGGTCATTTCTCGGCAGCCAATTATTTCACTTGGCCAAGGCCAGCGACATAATTGGGCAGTAGGTGACGATTAACAAATCGATGAGTATGACAATGAAGAATAACTTACCGGCTTTGAAGAATTCGGAAACCTTTATGCCGCTAATGTTTGATGAGAGTAGCATGATCGTTCCCACCGGCGGGGTTAGGGCGCCGATAGCCACGTTCACGATAAGGATAATGCCAAAGTGGACCGGGTCTATGCCCAGAGCCAGGATGGTCGGTTTGAGGAGCGGGGTCAGGACGATGATTATTGAATTTCCTTCCATGAAACAACCCAAGAACATCAAAAACAGGTTGATGGCCAGAAGGAATACGTAGCGGCTCTGGGTTAGGCCGGTCAAGAAAACCATGATTTTTTGGGAGAGGCCTTCCCAGGAGAAAATCCAAGCCAGAACCGAGCAGGACATTATCACCAACATGATTGAGGCCGTGGAGACTAAGGTTTCTTTCATGGCCGGACCCAAGTGGCAAATTTTAAGGTCTCGGTGGATGACGAAGCCGACTATAAGGGCGTAGGCCACGGCGATGGCCCCAGCCTCGGTGGGAGTAAAGATGCCGCTTCTGACCCCGCCGATTATGAGAACGATCAGCGTTAGGCTGGGAAGGGATCGTTTGAGAGTCCTTGGCCAAGTCCCGGGCGGGGTCGGATCTTTCCGGGGCGGCTCGTAGCCGTGCCGCCTTGAGAGGAAAGCCACGGTGGCCATGAAGGTTAGGCACATGAAGACGCCGGGAAGAATCCCGGCCATGAACATCCTTCTAATCGATATCTCAGCGGTGAAGCCGTAAAGGATAAGGCCCAAGCCAGGCGGGATTATTGGCGTTATGAGGGATCCTATGGCCGTGACCACGGTAGAAAAGCTCCTCGGGTACTTACGATCGACCATGGTGGGTACCATGATCTTGGTCATCATTGCGCAGTCGGCTAAGCTTGAGGCCGAGATACCACCCAGGAGGGTGCTTAAGAGTATGTTGGTTTGGGCGGTCCCTCCTCTCAGGCGTCGGGTCATCAGCGCGGCCAGATCCATCACCCGGTCGGTCACCCCGGCCCGGTTAAGGATGGCCCCCAGCAGGATAAAAAAAGGCACGGCCAAAAGGGCGTTGTTTTCGTTGGAGGCCACTAACCTTTGCACGGCAATCATCGGCGAGAGCCCCTCGGCCCCGATGAAATAAACGCAAATTGTGCTCAGAACGGCCACATAGATGGGGAGCCCCAATATCAGGAGAGCCAGTAGCGTCAGACAAGCGATAATCAGTAACATGGGGCTCCTCAACTGGTTTGGGGCTTACCGGCCGGTTTGGGTATCCCGGGCATTCTCGGCCTAAGGCCAGGGAGGCAACTCTGGCCTTAGGCTTGGCTTTGATCGTCGGCGATTTCCTTGCGTGGCCGAAAGACGTAAACGAGCGAGACTATGGCGATGCCCGCCGCCCCTACCGGAATGGCCAGATTAACGTAGGTGTAAGGGATGTAGAGAATGTTGGTTATTTTGTTTCGGCCGATTACGGCCAACTTCAGACCAAAATAAACCAGCGGAACCATGGCCAGGGCAGTGACTAGGCACGAGAAGCGTTCCAGCCAGTTTTTTCCCCGGGGCCCCAGAAAATTGGGGACGATGTCGATGGCCAAGGCCACTTTGTCCCAGGCGCAGACGATACCGCCGAACATAACCGCCCAGATTATGCAGATCATCTGAACTTCCTCGCACCAGGCCAAAGGGGAATTGAGAAAATACCTGGCGATCACGGCGGCGATGGTCAGGATAATCAAAACCGTCAGGCAAACGATACCCAGGATTTCAAAAATGAGTTTGACGATTTTTGGCACCCTTTCTGGTCCTTATTTTTGGCCCCCGGAAGGGGGCCTTAATGTCTGTGAGCCTTTGGTTGGAGGGTTTGGGCGACTGCCATCGGCGGCGGGCCTTGGGTTAAGGCTTGGACTAAAGGTTTTAGCCAAAGTCTTGGGGCGTCACTGGGTGGCGATGGCCCTGAGTTTGTCGTAGATGCCCGGGCTAAGGTCGGGGACGTCTAGATAGGCGGCCGGGGCCAACTTACGGAAGGCAACCAGATCTGGCTGTATAACCTCGACGCCCTCGGCTTTCATGGTCTCGACCATATCCGAGTCTTGCTTGAGGACCAAATCGCGGCTAATGGCGGCTACCTCTTCGGCCGTTTCGTTAAGGATGGTCAGGAGTTCGGTCGGCACGGTGTCAAAAAAGGCCGTCCCGCCTGCCCAGCCGATGGGCATGTATATATAGTCTATCATCGACATGTACTTGGCACCCTCGTAGAGCTTCTGGCCGTAAATGACAGCCACTGGGTTTTCGGCACCATCGATGACCCCTTGACTTAAGGCCGTATAGGCTTCGGCCAGGGGCATGGGGGTGGGCACTCCGCCCAGGGCTTGCATGGCCGCCACTTGGATGCGGCTGGCCGGGACGCGGATCTTGAGCCCAGACAGATCGGCCGGGGTGACCACGGGCTTGCGAGATCGG
>JAIRNQ010000322.1 GCA_031257955.1 Deltaproteobacteria bacterium
GATTGTTTTTGACCGAGCTGCGGGAAAAACATGGAAAGAAAAAATTACCTGGAAAACTGAGAAGATGCCATCAGGCCAGGTTATTCACGTGGTAGGTTGCTGAATTATGGTACTTAATAACACAATTTCTATCAGAATTGCTAAAAACATCTTCACGTTCACAGCATACACCATCACATCTATCTACCAACGTGATCCCTCTTTCCAAAATTCTTGGGTTTTTGCGAACGGTGTTAACGCACTAATTACCTCGTGAACGCTTACTACATGATGTCGCCAATTTTCGCGTAAAAGAGTTCCCGAAATAGCTATCTCGAGATACTTTTGTGCCTTTCGACTCCCCCAGCCCCGGGAGGAGTTAAGTCCCGATACCCAAAGGCCGGCACCCAAAGACTGACCCGGAAAGTAGTCCCCAAAAAGGTTTTCCCCAAGACAGCCGAGGGTTACGAGGCCGAGACCAACTACGAACTCTCCACTCAGCTTCCGTATATGATGATCATGAACCGTTTGGCCCACTACGTCAAGGTCTTACAGCGAGAAGACATCGGCTCTTGAAAGAGCGGACCGAACTGGAAAGGGAGCTGAACGCCTGGATCGGCCAATACGTGACCGAGATGGACAACCCCGACCCAGAAACCAGAAGCAAACGCCAGCCGCGCATGGCCTCCATCGAGGTAAAGGACATCGAGGGCAAGCCCAGTTGGTACAAAGTCACCATAAAAGCCAGACCCCACTTCAAGTACATGGGGGCCAACTTCACCCTGTCGCTGGTTGGCGAACTCGACAAGGCCTAAACCGTCCGGCTTTCCCCTCAGCTTGGCCGCCTGTCCCGGCGGCCGGTAACGGCCTTCCAGTCCCGACCGGCTAGCCAGCCCAGCTGGCCCGCCAGAGTGGCCTATCTAAAAACCTTCCCCGGCGAAAGTCGCGAACCATTGCGGATTTTCACTTATGGATCCGACCCTTAACCTCCCCCCCGTAACCCGATCCCTTTCCGTTGGGCCGTCTTTTCCCGCTATCAAACCAGAGCGAGACGGTAGCCCGACCGGGTTTCCGCGTTATTAACCAAATCCAGCCAATGGAGGATTATTCATGGCTCTCACGGCATATTTGAAAGTTGAAGGTAAGTTCCAGGGCGAGATCAAGGGCGATTGCCCGGAAGGCGGCGACAAGAAAGATAAGATCCTCGTCTACGCCATCGACCACTCGGTTGAGAACTTCCGGGACACCAGCTACGGGCGCATCCACAAGTCCCTGACCATCACCAAACATAAGGACCAAGCCACGCCCAAGCTCTTCAAGGCTTGCTGCACCGGCGAGAACGTCACCGTGATCTTGGACAACTATCGGGTCAAGCCAGACGGGACCGAGGAGAAGTACTTTACCACCAAACTTGAGGAAGCCATCATCGTGAGCATTAGGGATTACACACCCCTGACCTTCCTGCCGGAGGACAAGCCATACCGCGACATGGAAGAGGTCGCCTTCTCCTATACCAAGATCACCTGGACCTATAACGACGGCAACATCGAATTCGTCGACGACTTGGAAGCCTAAGTTTTGGCGGCCCCGCACCGCCGCCAAAATCAAAGCCCAAATCCGGAACCGTGCCCGTGGGTCTGCCAAAAATAAATTGTTTGCCGCTGATTTTTAATTAATTTTTTAATCGATTATTTATTTAATTGAGATTTCCCTTGTCATCGCCCGAAACCGCCGCTAGGCGATTTCGTGGCCATGGCCGTTTGTGGCTGCCCAAGCCGGCGGACGGGCCGAGGCGGCGGCAAGGCCGAAGCGGCCCATTGTGGCGGGGACGGGGACAAGGATAAAAGGGTTAAAATGATAGGCACGGACATAAAACTCCTCTTTCGGAAGCTCAATTCCCAGGCCACGACGGGGCTTTACGACGCCATGGGCTTGGCCGTGGAACGTTCCCACTACGAGGTGGCCTTTGAGCACTTCCTCCTCATGGCCATCGACGTCCCCGAGACCGACCTCGCCCTGATATTGGATTACTTCAAGGTCGACCGACCCAAGCTTCGCAACAGTTTGAATAAAGCCCTGGAGAGCTTCAATTCCGGAAACACCGGCAAACCCGTCTTTTCCCCGGTCCTCCAGGAACTCTTGGAGACCTCTTGGCTGGCCGCCTCGGTCGATCTGGGCTTAAACTCGCTGCGCACCGGGGCCATATTGCTTGGCTACCTGCGGCGGCCCTCGCTGTTTTCCCAGGGCGGGCCCTTGCCGGAACTGGGACAGATTTCCCGGGACGAGCTGGAGAAAAACTTTTTTAAGATCCTGCTCATGTCCCCGGAGACCGTGGTGGAACCAGGCGACCGCGAAGGGGCGGACCAGGCGGCCGCTGCCGGCTCGGGCGAGAGCTTCGTGGACAAATACTGCGAGGACTTTTCCCGCAAGGCCGCCCAGGGCAAGATCCACCCGGTCTTTGGCCGGGACAACGAGATCCGTTCCATAATTAACATCTTGGCCCGGCGGCACAAAAACAACCCCATATTGGTCGGGGAACCCGGGGTCGGCAAGACCGCCGTCATCGAGGGTTTGGCCAATAGGATCCACGAGGGCGACGTCCCGGATACCCTCAAAGGCGTAACCCTTCTGTCGCTGGACATGGGCCTCTTGGAAGCCGGGGTCAGGGTCAAGGGTGAGTTTGAGCGAAGGCTAAAAGGGGTAATGGATGAAATAAAGGCCAGCCCCAAGCCCATCATTCTCTTTATCGACGATGCCCACACCCTGGTCGGGGCCGGCGGCCCAGCCGGCGGATCCGACGCCGCCAACCTCCTAAAACCGACCCTGGCCCGTGGGGAAATCAAAACCTGCGCCGCCACCACCTGGAAAGAATACAAAAAATACTTCGAGAAAGACGCCGCCCTGGCCCGCCGTTTTCAACTGGTTGCCCTGGACGAGCCGGACGTCCCCACCTGCGTCTTGATCCTTAGGGGGCTTCGGGACTACTACGAAAAGGTCCACGGCGTGTACATACGCGACGAGGCCATCGTGGCCGCCGCCGAGTTGTCCAACCGCTACATAAGCGGGCGTTTTTTGCCGGACAAGGCGGTCGATCTTATCGACACCGCTTGCGCCCGGGTCAAAGTCGGGCTGGTGGCCAAGCCCAAAATCCTGGAAGAGACCGAGCGGGTCAAAGATGCCCTGATCCGCGAGGGGATGGGCCTGAGCAATGACACCGCCTTGGACGATTCCCCGGAACTGGAGGCCCGAATCGACGCCCTGGACAAAAGCATAACCGAGCTCTCCGACATGATAGTCGAACTTACGGACAGCTGGGAAAACCAGAGAGCGGCCGCCCAAAGCCTTTGTCAAGCCAAGTTGGCCTACTTCGATGCCGTTGACAAGCCCAATCCGTCTGACCCCGAAACCCTTGTCCCCTACGCCCTGGTCAACGAAAGGGCTAAGGCCTTGGACGAAGCCAAGGCCGCCTTCGCCCAAACGGTCGGCCCGGAAGTTCAAATCGACGTTGAGGTAACCGCCGAGGTGGTGGCCGCCGTGGTCTCGGAGCGGACCGGCATAACGATCGCCCGCCTGGCCACCCTCCAGGCCCAGACGGTGGCCGATTTGGAAAAGCTATTGGCCGAGCGCGTCAAGGGCCAGCCCGAGGCCCTGGCCGCCATCACCCGCGTGATCAAGGCTTCCACGGCCGGCCTGCGGGATCCCCGCCAGCCCATCGGGGTCTTTCTATTGGTCGGGCCCTCCGGTGTCGGCAAGACCGAAACCGGCTTAGCCTTGGCCGATCTTATGTTCGGCGACGAAAAAAGCGTCGTCACCATAAACATGAGCGAGTTCCAAGAGCGACATTCCGCATCCCGCCTGGTCGGATCGCCCCCCGGCTACGTGGGTTACGGAGAAGGCGGGCTCCTTACCGAGGCCGTGCGCCATAATCCTTACCGCGCGGTGATTTTGAATGAGGTGGAGAAGGCCCACCAGGACGTCCTGAACCTCTTTTACCAAGTTTTTGACCAGGGCGTTCTGACCGATTCCGAAGGGAAGAAAGTTAGTTTCGCCAACGCGCTCTTGCTGCTCACCTCCAACTTGGCCTCGGAGGCCATCGATCGGGCCATCGAACAATACCCCGACCAGAGCCTGGAGGAACTCTCCGCCGCCATCCGGCCCATACTCTCCAAGCACTTCCAGCCGGCCCTTTTGGCCAGGATGGCCATAGTCCCCTACCGACCGCTAAATCGCCAGGCCTTGGCCCAAATCGCCGATCTTAAACTCAAGGCCCTGGGCCGACGCCTGAAACAAAATCACGACATCGACTTCGCCTACTCGCCCGAAGTGGTGGAGGCCATAACCGACCGGTGCCTAGCCACCGAGACTGGGGTCAGAAACATCGACTACGTCCTCTCGTCCTCGGTCTTGCCCGCCATAGCCCAAGAGCTGCTGGGACCCATGGCCACCGGGGATCCCCTGCCCAATGCCATCCGCCTGACCCTGGCCGACGACAAGTCCTTCAAATTGAGTTTTTCCGACCCGGCCGACGACAAGTCCTTCGGGCTGAGTTTTTCCGGCCTGGCCGACGACAAGTCTTTCGGACTAAGTTTTTCCGACCCGGCCGACGACAAGTCGTTCAGACTAAGTTTTTCCGACCCGGCCGACTACAAGTCTTTCGGACTAATTTTTTCCGACCCGACCGACGAAACGGACGGAGCGGCCGTTGGGGCTGACTCGGCCAATGGCCCGGACCCGGAACCGAAACCCCCGGACGAGGACCCGTGGCTCACGGCCGAGGACCTATGCCCCACGGACGATGACGACGATGTTTGACCCCGCGGCCTTAGCCGGTTTGGGCGCCACTCCCTTCCCCGGCGACGACCCCATCCCCGCCTTACCGAGGATGACCTTGGCGCCGTGCTGGCCAGTCTGCCAATATCCCCCATAAGCTTTGGCCAGCCTCTCCAATCTGACCCCCGAGCCTCGCTCATTATCCATCTCCATACTTTCCATATGAGTCTTTTCTACCCCCAAATATCTAATTAACTTACCCCAAACTACCTTCCAAATTCTTTTTTTAGTTTATTCATGTGGGCTTGACTTTCTTGGATTTTCTGTTTATAATTCCCAACGTGCCAAACAACCTTTTAGGGTACTATGAAGTAGTCCCTGGCCTTAAAAGTCCAAACGATGGCATAAGGTTACGCATGAAAAATATAAACATTACTTTCCAGGAATTGGCCGCCGAATTCAACCACAACGCCCAGATTCTTTACAAACTCAGCCAAGAGCCCATACCCGACGACATGGCCGAAATAGTCTCCATGGCCACCTCACTGACCAGTGACTGCCAAGCCATGATTGAGCTGTGTTTGGTGGCCGAGTCGCGCCTGGCCAACCGGCACCCCGAAGCCCCCGAGTCCTCGCCCAGCCCGCTGGCCGCCGGGCCCGGCCCCGGGCCCGACAACCCCGACCCAAGCAAATACCCCCGACCCCCCCACTTTCATTTTTCCGGACGCTAAATCGACGCTACCTTCAGTCACCCCGGCCAAGGACGGCACCGATTTGGGGACACCCGGAGAGTGGCCCCAATCGCCCGGCCTCCCTCCCAGCCTTTCGCCCGGCTCACCTTGGCCCCGGCTTCCCGACCTCAAGCCTCCCGGCTCGCCCAGCTTCCCACCCGACCTCCCCGTCCGCCCAAAGAGTCCCGGTTGTCCCTTGGCCTAAACTCGCTACCCTATTTACCTAATTCTCCCAAAATACAGTCATAAGTTTTTGACCAGGACAATAGATTGATGTCAAATTGAGGCTTATTTTAACCCAAGTTCGGCCAGAGCCTAAAAAAAGTAATAATATCAGTATTCTATAGAAAGAATCAAAATATTTCCACAACAAAAGTTTGGGAATCACGAGCCAGAATAGAAACTATTGCGGCGTTCGCTTCTCTTAAGCACCTCTCTAGGTCGATTTGTTATTATTAGGGCACGATATATGGTTTGATGGCTTTCATCCCTGTCCCTTTCGCCCTCGGCGAGGGTGAGGCAGGAACGGGCTTCCCCTGTTCTCTTAAGAAGACGATTGAACTTTTTGATAAATATGGTTAGACAGTAAAGCTATTATAGTTATAAGACAATTAATATTGAACCTTTTATGTGCTATAAGGGACAGTTTTAAATAACACAATACTTTTAGTTCCAGAATAACATTCGATAATTATAGGGTTTTTTCCAGGGGATTTGCCCCCAAAATTGTAACTACAGAAAAATAGGTAATTTTAGTTTTTTTACTCCGGCACCCAGGCCGAACTTGGGTTAAGAGAAACCGAGGGGACGATTCGGGCACGGGGATTAC
>JAIRNQ010000352.1 GCA_031257955.1 Deltaproteobacteria bacterium
CGAATCGAGGTCAAGCCTTTGGCCGCCTTCGGCGATGGGCCCGGGGGGCTGGGCGATTGCCTTCGGCCGCGGCGGAAGGAAAGCTGGGGAAAGGGGGAATAACCATGGCCGACGGCGAAGGGAGAGTGGTCTTGGCTCAAAGGCCGGCCAAGGTTATCGTGCGGGAAGGGGAGAGGGTCCTGAAGATCTTCGACCAGAACTATTCCGTGGCCGACGTTTTAAACGAGGCTTTGAACCAGGCCCGGGTCATGGAGTCGGGACTAAGGATTCCCGAACTCCTGGAGGTCAGAAAGACCCCCGAGGGCAAGTGGGTCATAGTCATGGCTTTCGCCGAGGGCGGGACCCTGGCCGAGGCCATGGGGGAAAACCCGGGCCGGTTCGGGGAGCTGATGGACCGATTCGTGGACATCCAACTGGACATGAACCGAAGAACGGTCAGGCTCCTAAACTCCATGCGCGAAAAGATGATCAGGCAGATCGACGAGGCCCCGCTGGACCCGGCCACGCGCTATGATTTGCATACCCGGGTGGAGTCCATGCCCCGGCGGGCCCGGCTCTGCCACGGAGACTTTAACCCCACCAACGTCATATTGGGCCAGGACGGCGGGGCCACCATCGTCGACTGGTCCCACGCCACCCAGGGAGACCCCGGGGCCGACGCCGCACGAACGTATTTGCTCTTTAAGCTTTTGGGCCAGGAAGCCGAGGCCGAGCTCTATCTTCTGACTTTCTGCGCCAAAAGCCTTATCCCGCGGGCCGAAGTCCAGAAGTGGCTACCCATAGTGGCCGCCTGCCAGACCCTCAAGGGCGACGCGGCCGAGAGGGAGTTTTTAATGAAATGGGTAAACGTGTTTGATTTTGAGTGAGGGATAAAGCAAAAGGCCGGTCGCGTTTGGGCGGGCCAAAAAACCTAAAAGGCCGACCCCGATGGGGGCCGGCCTTTTGAGTTGGGAAGCCGCGGGGCCAGCGGGAAAAGTGTTTTAGTTAATTACCACGTAAAGGGAGCGGCAGGCCCGGAGGACCACGGACCAGACCGGGCCGGGGACGACGCCCAGGATCAGGACCATGAGGCCCATCAGGAGGGCCCCCAGGCTGGAGGCCCAGCCGCGGTCGAGGGTCAGGGTCTGGGCGCCCCCGAAGGGGATGTCTTCCTCGGCGTAGGCGTGGCGGACCAGCGAGAGGTAGTAGAAGATGGCTATGGCCGTGTTGACGCAGACGACTATGACCAGCCAATCGTAGCCGTGGCCCCAGGCCGAGGTGATTAGCCAGAGCTTACCGATGAAGCCGACCGTCGGCGGCAGCCCGACCAGCGAAAAGGCGGCCACCAGCAGGGCCAAGGCCAGAAGGGGCGATCGGGCAGAGAGGCCGTTAAGATCCTGGTAGGTGAGGTTGCGGCCGTCGGCGGAGATCCGGCAGATGACCCAGAAGCACAGAAGGTTCATCAGCACGTAGGCCATGGCGTAGAAGGCCGAGGCGGCCAAGCCCTCGGGGGTACCGGAGACCAGGCCGACCAGTATGTAACCGGCGTGGGCGACCGACGAGAAGCCAAGCATGCGCTTAAGATCCTTCTGGGCCAAGGCGCAAAGATTACCGTAGGTAATGGAGGCCGCGGCCAGGACGGCCAGGATGTCGGTCAGCTCCAAGCCCGGGGTGAGAAGGGCGGCCAAGCGGATGAGGATGACTATGGCCCCCAGCTTGGGGAGGGTGGCCACGTAGGCCGCGGTTTCGTTGCCGGCGCCTTGGTAGACGTCCGGGAACCAGAAGTGGAAGGGGAAGAGGGCCAGCTTAAAGAACATGCCGCCCAGGAAGAGCGAGAGCCCCACCACGGCCAGCGGGTTTCCGGCCACCGTCCAGTCCATTGGGCTAAGGTCGGTTATGAAGGTCGTGTGTTGGGTGGCGATGACCAAGCTCAGGCCGTAGAGGGCCAGGGCCGTGGCCGCGGCCCCGAAGAGGATGTATTTTAGGGCGGCCTCGGCAGCCTCTTTCGAGTGCGAGCGCTTGGGGATTAAGACGTAAAGCGAATAGGAGGCCAGTTCCATGGCCAAGTATACGGCCACCAGCTCGGCGGCCGAAGACAGAAGCGACAAGCCGAAGGCCGAAAGGGTCAGGAAGAGGTAATAGTCGGGCTTTTGCGCCTCCCGAACCGTGGTGGCCTTAAGCGAGTTGACCCAGGCCACCAAGTAGCCAAGGGAGATCAGGATTTTAAAAAACTGGCTTAGGATGTCCACCCGATAAGCCCCGAAAAACATGATCTTGTCGTCCAGGATCAAGTAGGGGATGGTCACGAAGGCGCAAATGGCCGCGGCCAGAGCGCCAACCGGACAGAGCTTCACCAGAAAGCCGGCCAGGGTTTGGCTTTTGGTCATGGCCGCCCCAAAAAGGGCCAATACCAAGGCCAAGAGGAAGATCTCGGGCACCAGATAGCAAAAGTTTAAGTTCAAAGAGTCCATCACTTGGCCTCCTGGGCGGGCGCCTGGGATTGGGGCTCCGGAGAAGTCGGCGGAACTGTCGCCCGATCGGGCTCGGCCGGATCGGGTGGCAGGTCGCGCTCGTAAAAGAGACCCTGGGGCCGGCCGGCGGGCGAGGTGACGTAGATGACGTTAACGTCTTCCCGCTTGGCCTTAAACTGGGCCAAGGTGTCGTCCACGCTGGGTCCGATGAGTCCCAGTAGCCCGGTCGGGGCTAGGCCCAGGTAGATAACCAGGGCGGCCGGGACGACCAGGTAGGCCCATTCCTTTTTCTTCAGGTCCTTCCAGTCATGGCCTTTGGGCGAGGGCGGCTCGCCCCAGGCCATCTTCAGGGTGACCTTGAGAATGTAGGCGGCGGCCAAGAGGGCCCCGGGGATGACCAAGAGGCCCAAGGTCACGCTTTCCTTGAAGGCGGCCAGGATGACCATGAACTCGCCCACGAAGCCGTTGGTGCCCGGAAAGCCAAAGGAAGCCAAGCCAAAGAGGCCCCAGAAGAACATGAAGTGGGGGAGGTATTTGCCCAGGCCCAGGTTTTTGGCGATCTCCCGGCTGTGGCTGCGCTCGTAGACGGCCCCGATCATCATGAAGAGGGCCCCGGTGATTATGCCGTGGTTAAGCATCTGGAAGATGGCCCCGTTAACCCCGTCCGGGCTAAAGAGGAAAATTCCCAATGTGACAAAACCCATATGGGCCACGGAAGAGTAGGCGATTAGTTTTTTTATGTCGTTCTGTCCCAGGGCCACGGCCCCGCCGTAGAGGATGGAAGCCACCGATATGGCGATCATCATGGGGGCGAAATGTACCGAGGCCAAGGGGCACAGCGGGAGCGAGAAGCGCAGGAAGCCGTAGGTGCCCATCTTTAGGAGGACCGCCGCCAGGATGACCGATCCGGCCGAAGGGGCCTGGACGTGGGCGGCCGGGAGCCAGGTGTGAAAGGGGAACATGGGGACCTTGATGGCAAAGGCGATAAAGAAGGCCAGGAAGATCCAGTATTGAAAGTTATAGGAGAAGCCCTTTTGCATGAGCTCGGGGATATAGAAGGTTCCTCCGGTAATCCGGAGGGCCACGATGGCCACGAGGAGGAGGGTACTTCCGGCCAAAGTGTAAAGGAAAAACTTAATGGAGGCGTAGCGTTTCTGGTCCCCGCCCCAGATGGCGATCATCAGATACATGGGAATCAACAGGGCTTCCCAGAAGACGTAGAACAAAACCAGATCCAAGGCCGAGAAGACCCCCACGCAGGCCGTGGTCATGATCAGGAGGCAAACGTGGAATTCCTTTACCCGCCGCCCGATGTAGGTCCAGGAACACAGAACGCAAAAGGGCAGCGTTAAGATCGACAGCCAAATCATCAAAATGCTTATGCCGTCCACGCCCATGGCGTAGGTCAGGCCCCAGTCCTCGGACCAGGGGACGGTCTCCAGAAACTGGAAGCCGGACTGGGCCTTAAAACAGGCCAGGGGTATGGCCAAGACCAGTTCCAGCAGGGAAGCGACCAATGTCACCTGCCTGACCCGGATCTCGCTTTTGATGGGGGCCAAAGCCAGGGCCGCCAACAGCGGGAAGAAGGTCAGGACGGTAAGTACCGGGTAGTAGCTAGTTTGATCCATTAGGGTATCCATCGGTAGGGTATCAATCGGGCCACCAAAATTGGCCTCCCTGGAGGCGGTTTTTGGTGGCCACTAAAACGGGTCGGTTGGCCCGGTCGGTCTTTTGGCCGGCCATAAGCCTACGGCCCTGGGCCGTAGGCCCAAGGCTGGTAAGGTTTAGAGGCCGTACCAGAAAAAGGCGAATATAAGTAAGCCCAAGACGACCATGAGGCCAAGGTAGTGCTGGAGGCGGCCGTTTTGGGCCAGGGCCCCGATGGTCCCCAGGCCCTTGACCCCCAGGGCCGAGCCGTCGACCACGCCGTCGATGGCCTTGCGGTCAAACCAGGAGGTGAGCCAGCCCAAAGCCTTGAGGACCCGTAGGCCGATTTTGTCCCAGACCACGGTCCAGACGTCGTCGATGGCGGCGATGGGGCGACAGACTACGAAGAGGACGGCCCGCCCGATCAGGCGGTAGAACCAGTCGAAGTCCAGGTTCAGGGCCTTGTGGGGCTCGATGACCTTTCTCATGACGTAGAAGGCCAAGCCCGAGAAACCCAAGAGCATGGAAGCTTGGATGACGTTCCAGGCCGTCCAGGGGACGAATTCATGTACCGCTTCCTGGTAAGGGAGGTAGCGGTAAAGGATTTGCGGGAAGAGGCCCTGGGCAAGGCAGAGGATGGCCAGGAAAGCCATGCCCACGTACATGTTGGCCGGTATGGGCTTAAGCTCTCGCTTGGGATCCGGGGCCTTGCCGCCCCAAAAGGCGAAATAGGGGAGCTTAAGCCCCACCGAGATGAACGTGCCCACGGCGGCCAACTCCAAGCCCAAGGCCACGAAGGTCCGGTGGGCCTCGGCCGCCCCGGCGATGGTCATGGTTTTGGAAACGAAGCCGTTAAAGAGGGGCATGCCGGATATGGAGAGGGCGGCCACCATGTAAAAGACCATAACCCAGGGGAGGCGGGAGGCCAGGCCCCCCAGCTCGTCCAGTTTTTGGGTACCGGCGGCGTAAAGGACGGCCCCGGCCCCCATGAACAAAAGCCCCTTGTAGAGTATGTGGGCGTAGGCGTGGGCGCTGGCCCCGTTGAGGGTCACGTAGGTGCCCACCCCAATCCCGGCCACCATGTAGCCAACCTGGCTGACGATATGGTAGGAGAGGATGCGGCGGGCGTTGTTTTCCATGGAGGCGTAGACCACCCCGTAGATGGCCATGATCGTCCCGGCGATGGCCAGAATCTCCCAGCCCGGAAAGGCCCGAGCCAAAACGTAGACGGCCGTTTTGGTGGTGTAGGCGCACATGAAGACCGAGCCGGTGACCGTCCCCCGGGGGTAGGCATCGGGAAGCCAAGCGTGAAGAGGAACCACGGCGGCGTTCACGCAAAACCCTGACAGGATAAGCCAATCGGCATAGGTGGCCCCGGCCGGATCGATGGGGCCAAAGTCGAAGGAACCGGTGATTTGGTATCTCAGAAGGAGCCCGGCCAAGAGAAGGAGCCCGCCGGCCACGTGGTAGAGAAAATACCTAAAGGCGGCCAAGACCGACTCCCTAGTCCGGTTGAGCATGACCAGAAAGGTTGAGCCTATGCTCATCAGTTCCCAAAAAACGAAGAGGGTCAGATAATCCCCGGCCAAGAGGCAGCCGAAGCCCCCGGTCACGTATAGGAGGGCGGCCATGTGTTGGGCTTTGTCGTTTACGTGCAGGGAGTATATTATGCCGGCCAGGCTCATGACGGCGAAGACTTGGCAGAAGATCCTCGAGAGCGGGTCCACGTGGCCCAGCTTTAGGCTAAGCCCCAACCAGCCAATGGTCAGGTGATCGCCAAAGGCGTTGCCGAAGGCCCCGTAAATGGCGGCGATGGGGGGCAGCAACAACAGCCACTTCCACCGGCGGTTGCCCGGGAGAAAGGGCAGGGCCACGGCCATCATCAGGAAGGCCAGGGCCGGATGGTAAAAACTAGAGGTCGCCATAGTGGTCCTCGGGCCTTTTTATGAGGGGTTGGATGATTTTTTTGACGACGAAGATCAGGACCAGCCCCACTCCCAGGCCAAAAATGGGCCAGAAGAAAGGGTAGGCGTCAAAGCCGAAGTGGGGATGGTGGTTGGGAATGACCACACCCAGGACGGCAATGACGGCCAGTATGGCCAGAAAAGCGTTCCGCCAGGCTTTGGCCCGGCCGGGGGCCAGTTGGTCGGCCAGGAATCGGCCCAGAAAGCCTTGTGGTTCATCGTTGGGCATGTCGCGCACCCCGTTTGGCAAAAACTAAATGGCAGGCCGGTTCGTTGTCCCGGCCAGAGGGCTTGGCCTGGCCGTTGTCCCGGCCAGTTAGCCCGAAGGCGCCGAAGGTAACGGGAGAGGCGGACCCTAGCCCGCCGCGCCCGCAACCGGGGGCCTTAGTTGAAGTTCCCGAAGGACTTTATGAAGTTTAGGAATAGCTCGGGAAAGAGGCCCAGGGCCACGGAGACGACGCTGGTGAAGACCAGCGGCACCACCATGGTCAGTGGGGCTTCCTTGCATTCCTCGATATGGGCGCTGGGTTCCGGGGCCAGGAAAAAGGCCCGGTAGAATATGGGCACGAAGTAGCCGGCGTTTAGGAGAGTCGAACACAAAAGGGCCACCAGCAGGACCAATTGGCTTTGGTCCAGGGCCCCGTTTACCAAATACCACTTGGAGACGAAGCCGCAGACCGGGGGCATGCCTATCATCGACAGACTGGCCAAGCCAAAGGCCCCGAAGGTCCAGGGCATCTTCCGGCCCAAGCCGTTCATCATTTTTATGGACTTTAGGTGGCTGGCCACGTAGATGGCCCCGGCCCCGAAAAACAAGGTGATCTTGGAAAAGGCGTGGTGGCCTATGTGCATCAGGCCCCCCTGGACGGCCATGGGGGCGGCCAAAGCCACGCCGATGACCACGTAAGAGAGCTGGCTCACGGTCGAATAGGCCAGCCGGGCCTTTATGTCGTCCTTGGTCAGGGCGATAAGCGAGGCGGCCACAATGGTAAAGCCGGCCACGTAAGCCGTCGGGAGGGAGAGACCCAAGGAAACCATGGCGTCGGTCCCGAAGCCCGAAAGAATTATCCGGCTGACCGAGAAGACTCCGGCCTTAACCACGGCCACGGCGTGGAGAAGGGCCGACACCGGGGTGGGGGCGACCATGGCCGAGGGCAGCCAGTTGTGAAAGGGCATCAGGGCCGCCTTGGCCAAGCCGGCTATGAACAAAACGTAGGCCAGCCGGACCAAATTGGGATGGGCGGCTATGACCTCGGGCGGGAAGATGCCGTGGCGGATGTCGCCCAACGGGAAGTCCAGCGTTCCGGTCAAGGCATAAGTTAAAATCATGGCCGGGAGTAAAAACAACTTTGAGGTTCCCATCAGGTAGACCAAGTATTTTTTGGCCCCGTAGAAACCTTCCTCGTCCTGGTGGTGGGCCACCAGCGGGTAAGTGAAGATGGAGATTATTTCGTAAAACAGGTACAGCGTAAAGACGTTGGCGGCCAGGGCCACGCCCACGGCCCCGAAGATGGCGATGGCGAAGCAGAAGTAGTAACGGGTCTGGGCGTGTTCCTTAAGGCTCCTCATGTAGCCTATGTTGTAGCTGGTGGCGAATACCCACAGAAAGGGGGCGACGAAAGCGAAGATGATCCCCAAGCCGTCCACGGCGAAGGTGACCGAAAGCCCCGGCAGGATCCTGAAGAGCTCGTAGCGGTGGATGTGCCCGTGTAAAACGGCCGGGGCAAAGCTTATGACAAGCAAGGCCGTTATGGCCCCGGCAAAGATCGAGACACCTTCCCTCAAGTTTTGGTTCTTGCCGGCCAACAGAATTCCGAAGGGGGCCAGAAGGGTAACCAAAAGCGGCCAAAGCACGTTTACGCTATCGATGGGGGTCATAACATCTTCCGCGAAAATCCCCGGCCCCTAGGCCGGGAGTAGGATCCCTAAAATTGTGGGTAAGGCTTAAAAACCTTTAACTGGCCCAATCCGCGGCCCTTGGCCGCCGGCCAGGGTTAATGGCCGCCGGCCGAATCGTTGGCCCGGATGGACGAGACCTCGTCCAGGGTGACTTTACCGAAGCGGCGCTGGACTACCAGTATCATGGCCAGTACCAAAGTGGCCTCGGCGGCGGCCAGGCCCATGACGAAAAGGGCGGCCAGCTGGCCGTGGACCTCGGAGGCCGGGGTACACTTGGCGGCGGCCACGATGGCCAGCCCGGCCCCGTTAAGCATAAGCTCGACGCTGATTAGCATGCCCACCAGGGTCCGCCTGGTGATTAACCCGGCCAGGCCAATGGAAAGTAAGAGGAGCGAGGCCAACAGAAACAGGGTCAGGGTGGTCATTTTTGGGCCCCCCCTTTGGTGGAAAGGCTAGGCGCCGATCCGGTCTTTGGCTGGGGCGGATCCTCCGGGGTCGGCCGGCGGCGCCAGGCCAAAAACACGGCCCCGGCCATGGCCACCAGAAGGATTATGGAGATAAGCTCAAAAGAAAAGACGTCCTGGGTGATGAGCCCCTCGCCCAAAAGCCTGGTCTCGGTTTGCCCGTAGCTTTGGAGGGTCAGCTTGGGCACGTTTTTGACGATCAGCGGCCCCAGAACGGCCAGGGGCAGCAAGAAGGCCAAAAGCCCGTAGAGGGCCGAACCAATTCCCGGCAGCTTAGATTCCTCGCCCTCGTTGGTGTTGCGGGTCAGCATGATGGCAAAGAAGATCAAAACGCAGACCGCTCCCACGTAAATCAAGACCTGCATGAAGGCCAGAAAGGGGCTGGCCAGAAGGAGGTACAGCCCGGCCACGCCCAGAAAAGTCAAAACCAGCCCGATCATGGCCCGGATCAGGTTTCTGGAGCCTATGGCCATAAAGCCCCCGGCCAGTATGATCAAAACGTACACCCCGTAGGCGATGAGCGCCGCCACCTCCTGGCCCGGCAGCCACTCGGCTATCAGTTCCTCCAGGGCGTTAAAGGGCGACCAGATGAGGGCCAAGATCTTTTCTATTGCCTGGTCCATGCCTAAACCTCAAATCCTTTGGATACGGACATTATTCGGCGAAAGGTAACGAAAAAATATATTTTTCTTGGCGGGAGCCTTGGCTCTCATGACGCTGTCCCATGGGAGTCAATCAAGGTTTGACAGGAGATTAAAGCCCCCGAAGATTTTTTCCTCGACGTTATCATTCGTTAAATCGACTAAAGGAAAAGTTAAGCCTCTTATTCTGGTTAAACCCCACCAGTTATCGAAAGAAACTTTTCCCGTAAACTTACCTTCATACCTATTGGTACCCTCAATGTTATGGCTCCACTTTATATTTCCCCCAGCCGAGTCCCAAAACGGACGAAAGAAGAACCACCAGTCCGGCTTAGAGATATTATCAGTCCAGTCATCGCGCAAAATAGCCTCTTCGATGTCAAACCTAGCTATGTTAACGACAGGTTGGTCACTATATCCGGTTATGGCTTCCGTTGAGTAAAGAGTAAGGATCAAGACATATAACCCACCACTTTTGTATATTTTATTTACAAACGGGTTTGATTTTTTTTGAAAAATAAGACAAAACTCTCGGTACAGCCAATATTGCGGGTCATAACTTTTTATAGGGGTCCTCAAAAAACCTTTTCCAGCTCCAATTGGAAGCCGTATAAAATCAGCCTTATCCGATTCAATCTCAAAAAAATCGAATAATTTTTTGGCGCTATCGTAAGTTTTGGTGATTACCTCAAAAGCCGTGGTGATATTTTTACCCGAATTCATAATACACCCCTTTCTGAATAAAACTATTGTCAGTAAAGGAGAAATTGACGGAAAACGTCCAATACGAAGGCTCGACAATATCACCCACAAGAAAACTCTTGAATCGCTCGAAGCCTTTGCGTTGAAGCAATAGTTTTAAGTCAGTGAAAATCACTCGCTTAAATGGGTCGTCACAATTGATATTAGCGATAGATTCAAGAACCTTCTCCCAAGTTAATAATCCGAACGATACTTTTTTGAGAGACGGAAGTCTGCGTTCACAAACGTCTTTATATATTGAGTAGGCGCTTTTCGCGGGAGCGAGCAATATAAGAATTGGTCTCAAGTCCTCACTTTTCTCCAGTAGAGTTCTAGCCTCTCGATCCAATTGATTGGCGTTGGTCTTGTTTTCCTCTTCCAGAGCCTTCGCGTAATCGGTATCGTCATCGCTGGACAAGCCGCTATCGAGTTTAACCTCAATAAGTATCATTATATCAGCGATTTTGATTATCACGTCAGGTTCGGTAGATTGAATACGCGGCCAAAATTCAATGTTTTGTGACCATTCATAAGCGTCAATGGAACTAATGTCAGTATGGATAGTATTATCGTTCTCTCCAGGCATTTCTGTCTCAAGGAGAATTTTCTTCATACCCTCGTTAAACGGGACATACCGTAGAACCCCGAAAAAATCCCCTGTTAACTGATCTTCAAGCCTGTCATGTAACTTAGCAGCGTTCTTACTTATTTTTCCATGAAGTTCCGCGATCATCTTTCTTTCCCAACACTAAGCAATCAACGAAGCTAAGTTAAGTTTGCCCGACCGGTAAACACCTCGATCGCTTTTGGCCCTTGCCCAAAAGTCCCCGGGCTGGCGGCCCCGCTTGGGCCCGACGGCCCTTTAGGCCGGGGCCTCGCCGGTGACCGGCGCGGCAAGGACTTGGTTGCCTTCGCCTTCGGCCTCGGCCTCGGCCTTGGGTTGGGGCGGATTGGGGGCCCTGGCCAACAGATCGGCCAGAAGGTCCAGGTGGAGCGCTTCCCGGCTGGGGGCGACCAGGTAAACCTTATGGGAGAACCTGATGGCCCCGGTTGGGCAGGATTCCACGCAGGCGGCGCACAAGCAGCAGAGGGTGAAATCGTAGAGATAGACCTTGGGGGCCTTGCCCTTATCGCCTTTGGTCACCGTCAGGCAGTGTCCCGGACAAGCCCGCACGCACATCTGACAAGAGATACACTTGCTTTGGCCGGTATCGTCGGCCGGGACCAGCTCCAGTGGGCCCCGGTAGGACTTGAGGCATTCGGGGTCGTCCACCTGTCTGGGGTAATGGGTGGTCTTTTGCGGGCTGACGAAAAATCGCCCGGTGATGGAAAGGCCAACCAAAAGACTGTAGAGGCCCTTTAAGTTGTCGATAATCGCCTTAATCATTGGATACCGTCCGTTAGCAACCATCCATTAACAATCGTCCGATAACAACCGTCCGATTGACTCTAGCCAAGCCCGCCCGGAGGGGGCCAAGCCCACCCGGAGGGGGGCAAAGCCAGCCGGAGGGGGGTCTCATTCGATAAACTTTAAGACTATGGCCGTGACCCAGAGGTTTAGGATCGACAGGGGCAGCAGCCACTTCCAGTTAATGTTCAAGAGTTGGTCGAAGCGCACCCTGGGGAAGGTCCAGCGAAGCCAAACGATGAGGCACATTACGGCGTAAGCCTTAATGAAGGTCCACCAGAAACCGTCAAGGATAGGCCCTTTGTAGCCGCCCAGGAAGAAAGTGGCGCAAACAAAGGAGACCAGAAGCATGTTGGCGTACTCGGAGAGGAAAAACAGGGCAAAGCCCATGCCCGAATACTCGGTGTGGAAGCCGGCCGTCAGCTCGCTTTCGGCCTCGGGCAGATCGAAGGGGGCCCGGTTGGTCTCGCCCACGAGACTGACGAAATATATGAAGCAGGCCAGGGGCTGGAAAACTATGTTCCACTGCCAGGGCCAGGTGCCTTGGCGTTCGACGATCTCGGAAAGGTTAAGCGATCCGGCCATAAACACCACGGCCAGGAGGGCCATGATCATGGGGATTTCGTAGGCCACCGACTGGGCCACGGCCCTGGCCGCCCCCAGGAGACCGTATTTGTTGTTGGAAGCCCATCCGGCCAGTATGTTGGAGATGACCCCGAGGCCGGCGAAGGCCAGTATTAACAGAATGCCGTCGTCAACCTTCAAGGCGACCAGATATTTACCGAAGGGGATGGGGAGAAAGAGGAGCAGCACCGGGAGAAAGGCCATGACCGGGGCCAGGAAGTACAAAAGCCAGTCGACGTTTCCGGGTATGAAAAGCTGCTTGCCCAAGAGCTTCATGGAGTCGCAGATGGCCTGTATGGTCCCTCTGGGGCCAACCTCGTAGGGACCCGGCCGGCGTTGGATGAAACCGGCGGCCTTTCGCTCGATGTAGACCATTATCACCGCGTTGCCGACCATCAGGGCGATGATCAGAAGGCAGGCGATGACGATTTGGACGAAATTGGCAATCGTAAGTTCCATTGTCCCCACATCCCTTTGGCCTGGGCCTGAGGCCCCCGGCCGTCCCTACGGTCTTATGGCCCGTGGCTACGGGCCCCCCGGCCGTCCCTACGGTCTTATGGCCCTACGGCCCACGGTTACGGGCCTACCGGGCTTCCTTCGTTCTTTAGCGGTCCACCTCGGGGATGACCAGATCCAGGCTACCCAGGATGGCTATGGCGTCGGCCAAGAGGGTCCCCTTGGCCGCCTCGGCGAAGAGCGAGAGGTTGGAAAAACCCGGGGCTCTCAGCTTTATCCGGTAAGGCCTCGTCCCGCCGTCGCTGACCAGGTGGCAACCGACTTGGCCCCTGGCCCCTTCCACGGCAAAATAAGTCTCCCCGGCCGGAAGCTTGTAGTTGGCCTTGGGGGCTTTGTCGATACGGATAGCTCCGGCCGGCAGTTCCTTTATGGCCTGTTCCACAATCGTGAGGCTCTCCTCGACCTCGGCCAACCGGACCAGGTAGCGGCCGAAAGAATCGTTGGTGGGCCCGGAGGGGATATCGAAGTCGAATTTCTTGTAGATGCCGTAGGGGATGTCCCGGCGGGTGTCGCTGGCCACCCCGGCCGCCCTCAGTATGGGCCCGGTGGCCCCATAGCGCTGGCAAATGTCCACGCCCATGGGACCGACGCCCTCCAGGCGCCTCCGTAAAATGATATTGTCGGTGACCAGGGCCTTGTACATCTTCAGGCGCTCCCGCAGGTAGGGAACAAACTCCTTGGTCAGCCGCAAGAACCTCTCGTCGACGTCGGTGGATACCCCGCCGAAGCGGAAGTAGCTCAGGGTCAGCCGGGAACCGGTGACGATCTGGAGGATATCGTTTATCTTTTCCCTTTCCTCGAAGGCGTACAGGATGGGGGTGACCCCGCCCAGATCCATGACGAAGGCCCCCCACCACATAAGGTGTGAGGCGATCCGGTTCAGCTCGCAGCTAATGACCCTAAGGTATTCGGCCCTCTCGGGGACCTCGATGCCGCCCAGACGCTCGACCGCCCCCACGTAAGCCCAGTTCCAGGCGATGGGGTGAAGGTAATCGACCCGGCCCATGTTGGGGATGAACTGCCAGGGGGTCTTCACCTCGCCCATTTTTTCGTGCATGCGGTGCAGGTAGCCCAACACCGGCTCGGCCCTAATGACGTATTCGCCGTCCAATTCCACGACTATCCTCAGAACCCCGTGGGTGGAGGGGTGCTGGGGACCCAAATTCAGGATGACCGTGCCGGGTTTGGCCTTTCGGCTAAAATTTTCGGTATAAAAGTCGCCGGTGAAAGTACCGGGATCCTCCCGAACGCCGAAGGGGTTTATGAAGTTGAGGCCGCTCATGACGATTCACCAACCGTTGTTCCGGGCGCCTTTGGGCGCCCGCTTCCGCGGGCCCTTGGGCACGCGATCCAATATATTCGCCTGTCTCTAGTCTCTCTCAGACGCGGCTAAGCTCCGGCGCCGTCGCCGGCGCCCGGCTTGTCCGGGGCGGGCGGGTTAACCAGGGCCTCCCAGGACGGGTCCAGGACGTCGGCCTGGCCGAAAAGCCCCAGCGCCGAGAGGGCGGCCAAGTCCTTGGGGTCTTTCCTAAGCGGCGGCGGACCGTCGAAATCGGCCGGCAGTATGAGGGGCACGGGGTTGGGGTTGCCGAAAAAGATCAGCCCATAAAAATCGGCGCTTTCCCGCTCGTGCCACTCCGCCCCCTCAAAGATCCCATATAAACTGGGCACTTCCGGCATTTCTTCCGTGGCCAGCACCCGCAGGGCCAGCCGGCCGGGTTCCCTAAAGGAGTCGAAGTGGTAGGTGACCAAAAACCCTTCCTTGGCCTCCAATACCGACAGATCCAGAAGAGCGTAGCCGTCGTCCTTAAGGCCCCGGGCCAGTTTTGTCAATATTCCGGCCGGGATGGTTGCCGACAGGACCAAGCCGTCCCGCTTAAAATCGTGCCGCGAGACGACGAGGGCCCCGGCTTCCCTGAAGCGGCTGTCGAGATTTTCGATGGCGGTCATATGGCTCCCCGAAAAACAATATCGCGGTCCCATCCGGGACCCGGGCCTTGGCCTTTAGGGCGTTGGTTATGGTCTTTAGTCTTTGGGCTCGGCCCGCGGCCCGGGTCCCAGACCCGGTCCGGGCAAGTCGGTCCGGGCAAGCCGGAAAGGGGACTTAAGCTTTGGCCGACTCGGCCTTGTCGGGCGCGGCTTTGGGTTTCTTGGGCTCGGCCAAGGGCGAGGGGATTTCTTCGGGCCGGGGCCAAAAACGTATCCCCAGGATCTTCTCCTGGATGGCGAAGACGCCTTCCAGTATGGCCTCGGGCCTGGGCGGGCAGCCGGGCACGTAGACGTCCACGGGCACTAGATTGTCCACGCCCTCGACGATGCCGTACTGGTTTTCGAATTTAAAGGGCCCGCCGGATATGGCGCAGTTGCCGCAAGCCATGACGTACTTGGGGGCCGGCATCTGTTCGTAGAGCCTGACCAAGGCCGGGGCCATTTTTTTGGAGACCGTCCCGGTGACCATCATCAGATCGGCCTGACGGGCCGAGGGGCGGAAGACCTCGGCCCCAAACCTGGCGATGTCGAAGCGGGCCATGCTGACCGACATCATTTCAATGGCGCAACAGGCCAACCCGAAGGTGATCGGCCAGATGGACATGGCCCGGTTGACGTCAAAGAAGAAATTTAAGGGCTTAAGGTTAATTATCGGCGGAAGGATCTCCGCTTTGGTAATGGGCTTGCGTTCGGTGCCCTCTTCCCGCTCCGTTGCGGCCATATAAATCTCCCTAGGTTTTGGGCCGGCCTCCGGGCCCTTTTGGTCCCGTGGGCCTTTGTCCCTGGCCCCTTGGCCAGACGGCGACCCTAAGTGCCACGCTTCGGCGTCCCTCTGGGCCTTGGGCCCCGGGACGCCGGTCTCAGCTTTGGATTCGGCGGGGCCAGGCGAAGACTCCCTTGGCCTTGAAATAAACTATGGCCAAAAGAACGAAGAAAAGAAAGAAAGTCAGCTCGGCCAGGGGCAGCCAGCCGGGGATGAAACGGTAACTCACCCCGACCGGGTACAGATAGAGAATATCAACGTCAAAGGCCAAAAATATAAGGGCATATATATGATAATTAAAGGCAAAATGATCCCAAGCCTGGCCGTAAGGCTTAACGCCGCATTCATATGGCATCTTAAAGTCCCCACCGCGGGCGCGGGGGGCTATGAGAAGGGCAATGGCGAGGGGGGAAGCGGCGAAGATGGCGGCGGCCACCAAAAAAACGATGATGGCCAAATGGAGGGAGTTAAATATCATGGTTGCCCCTAAGTTCCCGGCTTCAGCCGAAAGGGAAATTGGGTGGGAATGGGCCTAAGATTAGGCGGGGGCCCATGTTGGCCGGGCGGAAGAGACCTCCGCCCGCCTTGGTCGTTGGGGCCAAGGCTAAGGCCAAATCAAAGCGATAGTCGGATACGCCCTTCCGAAAACCGAATCAAGGCCTTCTGGCCGAAATCCTTCGTTTCCGGGTCGCGTCCCGAACCGTCGCACCCTTAACAGAGCCATTCCCGATGGGTTTTCTAAACCCTATCCTGCGATTGGTCAATAGCTGCAAATTATTTTGTTGAAATATTAAACATTTATGCTTTTTGGAAGCCAAAAAGACTCAAAAGGAACCCATAAAGCGATCAGTGGATTTTTTTAGAAAAAACGAATAGTTAAACGGTCAGCAGAGCAATACCCGTTCCCGGGTCGGCACCAGCCGTTCCGGCCCCGTCCTTGGGGCCGGTTCGCTCCCCCGTTTCCACCCGGTTTCCCGGGTGGTCCTCCGGGCGCACCCCTCCCCTCCTGACGTAGGCCTTCGATTCGTGCCGCCAGCTCTCCAGCGATAAGTTTAATTGGTTGGTCTAGACTATAGTATAGCCAAAATATTTTGTCAAGATATTTTTTATTTCTCAAGATATCTAGATGAGTTATTCATCGCTCTAGATAATTTTGTCAAAATTTATTGACTAAACTTAGAACATTGGCCATATTTAGACAGTCTTTAGGGTCACAGTTTCCGCGGCTAACCTCCCTTACCAAGGGCGAAAAATGCTCAAGCCAAATTAATTTTCCCAATAATTCAGGCCCGTTAAACGCCTATCCTTCAAATGGCCCATGTCTCCCCCTTAAAACCCCCAAGGTCCCCCTAGGGGCTCCCCGGCCACTCTTCCCACGATATCTTGTGATATTTATACTAAAATTGCCTTACTGCCCCCAGCTCTCCTCACCTCTCGACAGGCCGGGTTAAGGCCCCAAGGTGGCCTTGGCCCCCGGGTCGCTTTTGGGCCATACCAGCGCGCGCCTATCGATTCCTACCTGTTCATACCTATTACAACCTATTTTATGTTATATCGGGTCGTTCAGGCCTTTTTATCGATGGCCGGTCCAATAAAGGCCCTTCGCGTCCTTTAGGCGCTCTTGGCCGTCCGTCTCGGGTCTAGCCCATGTTTAAGACATAGCTTTACGCAAAAAAAAATGGCCGATTAGCCAACTGACTCGGCTAATCGGCCTACTTCGGAGGGGGAGGCTCCTAGGCGGGAATGAGGAAGGCCTACATGGAGACGGACTTTGGGTTTTGCTCAAAGGCCGCTGACAAGCGGAAGGGCCCGAAGGATTCGGGATTGATGGTGAAGTTCCAGTCCCCATGGAACTCCGACGGGAGAAGTTGCAGGCCCCGCTCATCCTCCGCTGAGCGCGCTTGGGGCTGGAAGTGGCTATGGTCTAGCCTGAGACCCAGGGCCATGGTTCTGGCGTCTTCGGGGGGGTTAAGCAATTTGGCCGAAATCTCGTAATCCCTTTCGGATTCGCCTTTCCAATGCGACGAGATGAAGGAAAAGAGCCTCTGGCAAGGCCTGTTCCATTTTGAGGTGCCGGGAGGGAAGCGGCAGAACTCCACCGGAAGCCCCAGGGTGTTGGAGAGCTTTTGGAGCTCCGCCTTCCAGGAGAACTTCTGGGAGCAGCCGCAGCCGTCGGCGGTGACGAAAAGACAGTTGGCTTCGGGGTACAGTTCTTGCCCTTCTACCAGCCACCAACCCAGTAGGGAGTCAGCGGTGAAGCTGGGCGCTTCCATGGCCGTTTCGACGTTCACGCTCTCCCTGGCCAGCAAGGGATCGTAGACGCCGGTCGGGTATTCCCCGGCCAGGACGCGGTCGATGCCGCCGTTCCTGTTTAGGCCGTAGTCCCCGGAAACGAAGAGCGGCTCGCGGCGCCGGGTCTCGACGCTTATGACCGGTTGGTTTTCCTCCAACCGCTCGCTGATCCGGTTTTCCAGGTACTGGAATTGGGCTTGGCGGTCGGGCTGCAGGCGGTTCTCGTCGTTTCGCCTGGTCCCTTGCAGGTTGTAGCCGTTCTGTCTGAGGATCTGGGCCACCTTCTCGTGGCTGATCCGGTGATGGGAAGCGGTCAGTTCCTGGGCCAGTTTTCTGGTGCTTTTGACGGTCCAGAGGATGTTGGGGGCGTCGGTTGGCGCCGACTCCCGCAACAGTTGATCCAGGCAAGACCAGATGTCCGGGTCAACCCGCTCTACCCGGGGCCGACCCGCCCCCGAGCGGCGGGTTTTACCCGGCGCCAAAGGAGCCTCGTCAAGCTCCTTAATCCCTTTGGTTATCGTTACCCTGGAAAGCCCGCAGGCCCGGCTAACCATCGATATGCCCCGGCGGCCGATTCTCCTGGCCTCACTGGCGGCCACCAGTCGCCTCTCCCGTTCACCCAGGTGAGGCCAAACGTTATTAAACATCCGTGACAACGCTATTTCGGTATCCATTTTTGTCCACCATTGTTTAGGCGCATGCAGTTCCGGCCAGGCGAGATCCGCGAGTCAGAGGCCGGTGGTAGGAGTTATATGGCTGAGATGACGCCCTGTCCCCAGCTTTTGATGGTGTCGGTCGAATCGCCGGGGTCGCCGTTGATCTTGAGCTTGCCGCCCACGACCTTGGAACCCAGGTTGTTGAGCTTGTCGGTTATGGCGTCGACCGCCCCGCAAAAATGCGTGTAGTCCTCGTCGCCGCAGCCGAAAACGGCGGTCTTGACTCCGGAGGCGCCGATGGAGTCGAAGGCCTCGAAGAGGGGGATGAAGTCGTCCTGGAGCTCGATTTCATCCTGGCCCCAGGTGGAGCAGCCGAAGAGAACCAGGTCCTTTCCGGAGCACAGCCCCGAGGGAGCGATCCCCCCGGCCTTGGCCGTCTGGACGGTATGCCCGGCCGCCTTAATCTGTTCCGACAACTGACTGGCCACCCATTCGGTGTTTCCCGTGGTCGAACCGTAAACTATCAATACGTTGCCCATGCGTTACTCCTTCCTGGCACCCCACCGGGGCCGGTACGAACTTATAGAGGCGTTTGGTTTTTTCGCCCCCCAAGGGGGGGCGGGGTTTCGATCCTTGGCGCGTTTGTTAGTTTAGAATAACTGATTCTCAATTGCAATAGGAATTTGATCTTTTAACGGCAAGATCGAAAAAAAATTTTTTTCAACGATTACCCATCTTTAAACTCATATAACAAATAGAGTCCACGATAAGCGCCAAAAAAAATTTTTTTAGAGCCCAAAAATCACTCCTTTCCAAACCCCTTACCAATTAAGCGCTTCATGACCAACCTGCCCGGAAGTGGTATGATTTACGCCGCCTTCAGGGACCCCAAAATTTCTTGTCAAAGAAATCGTTTTGACACAATTTTTCCCTTTTCCCCTCCACCCCGCCAAGGTCGGGGCTCTCTCCCAGCCTGGGTCCCTACCCCAAGGCCCGGTTCCCTCCCGCCCGGGTTCCTACCCCCAGGCCCGGTTCCCTACCGCCCGGGTTCCTACCCCCGGGCCGAGTCCCTCGCCAATCTGGCCGGGTCCCCCAAAACCGGTCCGCCCACTATCGCAGTCCCCAAAAGTTCCTATTTTTAATATTATTAACTTTACGGATGCCTAAGATAACTTAAAAATCTCAAAAAGTTATCTTACCAAGATTACTTTTGTTTTTAGTCATTACGCTTCAATAATTACTTAAATATTTCATATATTCACATTATAATCTTGGTTGATAATAAATATAACTAAAAACGGTACTTGACTTATCTTTTTATAGATGCTACGATAAATACAAGTATATAATAAAATTACTCTTACAAGTGTAAAAGTAAATTTTAATGATAATTTATAGGGATTAAATTGATAATTAGGAGGTGGGTGCTTTGAAAAGTGTAAAGAGGGTCGCCCAGGCGGGAACGCTGGAATCGAGCGACATCATGATTATCGTCGAGCCTGGGACGAACGGCCTAAGGGTGGACTTGGAAAGCATAGTGGAAAAGCAATACGGCCAGGCCATACGCAAAACAATCACCGATACCCTAAAGACCTTGGGCATTACCGACTTAAACGTCAAGGCCATCGATAAAGGGGCTCTCGATTACGCCATTCGGGCCAGGCTGGTTACGGCTTTGTCCAGGGCGGACATCGTCCAGAGAAGGGAGGACCAACCATGACCAGCCGCCGTTCTATGCTATTCGTGCCTGGGAACAACCCGGCCATGGTCCAAACGGCCAGACTGTTCGGGGCCGACGTGATTATATTGGACCTTGAGGACGCCGTGGCCCCTTCCGAGAAAGACGCCGCCCGGGAATTGGTGGCCAGCGCCCTGATGGCCATAGACTACGGGCCCGCCGAAAAATGTGTCCGCCTAAACGGCCTGGACGCGTGTTGTTCCGAGGACTTGGTGGACATCGTCCCCAGCCATCCCGATTTGGTCATGCTGCCCAAGGTCAACCGGGCCGAGGACATCATAAGCCTGGCCGGTGAACTGGATCGCCACGAACGGCCCGGCCAAAAGCGAATAGGTATCCTGGCCATCATCGAAAGCCCGCAAGGTTTGGCCGAGGTCCACGAAATCGCCAACTCCCACTTCCGGCTCATGGGTCTTTTGCTGGGCGCCGAAGACTACACGGCCATGGTCGGATCCACCAGGACCAAGGAAGGGGCCGAAATAGCCGTGCCCAGGGCCCTGGTGGTTAACGCCGCCGCCGCGGGCGACATAGAGTCTTTCGACGCCGTCTTCACCGACGCCAACGACGAGGAAGGCCTCCTGGCCGACACCCGCTTGGCCAAGAATATGGGCTTTACCGGTAAGGCGGCCGTCAACCCCCGCCAAATCAAGACCATCAACGATACCTTTAACCCCAGCCCTGCCGAGATCGAACAGGCACGGCGGATCGTAAAAGCCTTGGCCCAGGCCGAGAAGGAAGGTTCCGGGGTCGCCTCGGTGGGCGGCAAGATGGTCGATGCCCCGGTGGCCAAGAGAGCCCTCAACCTTATGAACCTAGCCCGCAAACTGGGCCTGGCCAGCTAGGCCCAGTTTTACGGGCCGGACAAGCCCCAAGGCCAAACCCAATGTCTAACCACAAGGGCCAAGCCCAAGGGTTAAGCCCGAAGGGCAAGTATTGTTGGCCATAACCAGGTGACACCGTATCGACGCCATTGTTTGCGCCTACCCCATGCGAGCGAAATATGATCAATTACTTAGGCAGGGATGTCCCGGATTACGTGGAGGGCTACGGTAAGGTCAAGCACTACCTGGGGGCCTTTAAGACGGTCCCCGAAGGGACGGCCTACGGGCCGCCGATTAAGGCCGCCAGTCCTCGCCGCTCCAAGTTCTATCCCAACCTTACCGATCTCTTTAAGGGCCTGGGCCTTAAAAGCGGTATGACCTTTTCCTTTCATCACCATCTCAGAAACGGCGATCAAGTCGTTAACATGGTTTTGGACACGGCCGCCAAGCTTGGCCTTAACGATCTGGCCGTCTCGCTGACGGCGGCCTTTCCCACCCACGCCCCCATGATTGGGCACATTAAAAGCGGCGTGGTTACGTCCCTTCGAACCAGCGGGGTTTACGGGCCTTTGGCCGCGGCCATTTCCGGGGGCGTTTTGCCAAAACCGGTTATCTTCCATAGTCACGGCGGACGGCCCCGTTCGCTTAAAAGCGGCGAGCTTAAGGTGGACGTGGCCATTATCGCCGCCCCCACCGCCGACGACCGCGGCAACCTAAGCGGGGCCGTGGGTAAGTCGGCCTGCGGTTCATTGGGCTACGCCTTTGGCGACGCCGACCATGCCACCCACGTGGTAGCCGTGACCGACAATCTGGTTGACTACCCACTCCTTCCGGCCTCCATCGGCCAGAATAAGGTTGACCATGTGGTTTTGGTCGAAAGCCTCGGTGACCCCCAGGGCATCGTCTCGGGCACCACCAAGGTCACCAAGGACCCGGTGGGGTTAGTCATAGCCGACTTGGCGGCCAAGGCCATAAAGGCTTCCGGTTTGCTTAAAAACGGCTTCTCCTTCCAGACCGGGGCCGGCGGCGCCTCCCTGGCCGCCGCCCATTACGTGGGGCAGATGATGCGGGAGGCCAAGGTTAAGGGGAGTTTCGCCCTGGGCGGCATTACCGGCTACATGGTGGACATGCTGGAAGAGGGTTTGTTTGGGAACCTTTATGACGTCCAGAGCTTCGATCTCGAGTCGGTCAGATCGATGTCCCGCAATCCCAACCACGTCGAGGTCAGCGCCGATCTTTACGCCAATCCCTTTAATTCTGGTTGCCTGGTTAACGATCTGGACGCGGTCATCCTCGGGGCCACGGAAATCGATATCGACTTCAACGTTAACGCCATCACCGGATCCGACGGGGTGCTTATGGGGGCGGCCGGCGGTCACCCCGATACCGCCGCCGGGGCCAAGATGACCGTAATCGTGGCCACCCTTCTGAGAAGCCGCTTGCCTATCGTGGTCGATCGGGTCATAACCGCCACCACGCCGGGGGAGACGGTGGACGTTCTGGTCACCGAGTACGGCCTGGCCGTAAACCCTTCCCGGCCCGATCTAAAAGATCGTTTCGTCAAAGCCGGCCTTACGGTCAAGGACATCCATGAGCTAAAGCGCTTGGCCGAGGACTTGGCCGGGGTCCCGGAAAAGCTAACCTTTGACGGGCCCATCGTCGCCCTGGTCGAGTACCGGGACGGCACCATCATCGACACCGTCCGCGCCGCCGGCCAATAGCCAGGCCGGCGGACTCGCCCCGGTCGAGTGCCGGGACGGCACCATCGTCGACACCGTCCGCGCCGCCAGCCAATAGTCAGGCTGGTGGACTCGCCCCGGTCGAGTACCGGGACGGCACCATCATAGATACCGTCCGCGCCGCCAGCCAATAGCCAGGCCGGCGGCAGCCAAACAGGCCAAAGCGCAAAAGAGCTTTAACTAAAATAAACCGAATACTCGAGGGCATTGGCCTATAGGTTATGCCCGGCGATAACTAACCCAATGAGGCGTCGTCAATATGGGCTGGGATTCAATCGGAAACTTCGAGCTGGAGGCGGTTAACCTGGATTCCAAAAGGGATCTTGGTGAGGTGGCCGCGTTTTTGGCCAATCAGGGCCTGCGCTTTGGGCCCGATCTGGACCACACTGTCGTCCTGCGCCAATCCGGGGCCATCGTGGCCACCGGTTCCTTTAAAGGCGAAGTCATAAGAAACGTCGCCGTAAGTCCCCAACTGCGGGGCCTAAATCTTACGGCCATCATCGTGACCGCCTTGGCCAGGGAACAAACGCTTCGGGGCCTAACCCATTTTTTTGTTTTCACCAAACCGGACAACGTCGCGCCCTTCAAGGGCCTGGGCTTTGCCGAGATCGCCCGGGTCATGCCCTGGGTCGTTCTCCTGGAGACCGGTCTGGGCTCCATGAGCGACTGGCTCCAAGAAACGGCTCGGGTCCTCAACCATTTGCCCCGGCCCAGGGCGGCTCTGGTCATGAACTGCGACCCCTTTACCAAGGGGCATCAAGCCTTGATTCGCCGGGCCGCCGACGAAAACGAAGCGGTCGTCGTTTTCGTGGTCAGCGAGGACTCGTCGACCTTTCCTTTCGCCGACCGCTTCCGCCTGGTTAAGGAAGAGGTTAAAAACCTTCCCAACGCCATTGCCCTTCCGTCCGGAAAGTATGTAATCTCACAAGCCACCTTTCCCAACTATTTTCTTAAGCGGGAGGAAGGGGCCAAGGCCCAGTCCCAATTGGATTTGACCATCTTCGCCGATCGGATCGCCCCGGCCCTTGAACTCTCCCACCGCTACGTGGGCGAAGAACCCCATTGCCCGGTGACCCGGGCCTATAACCAGGCCATGCTCGAAATCCTCCCCACCCGCGGCGTTAAGGTAAAAATGATACCCAGAATCGCTTCGCGCTCCCAAACCGTCAACGCTTCTCTGGTAAGGGCCGCTTGGCAGGCCAACGACTGGGACACCGTCTCTTCGCTGGTCCCGGCCCATACCCTGGACTACCTCCGGGGCTTCCAGTCCCTCCAGGCTCCTCAGGCCTCCCAGTCCCACCAATCACCACAGTCACCCCAGTCCCGTCCGGCGGGTCAGACTGGCCTGGAAAGATCAAAATGCCCCGCCACAAAAGAATCCCCCACCATCGAAGGCGCGAGCGATGGCCGGCGATAATACCCAGTTTAAGGCCAACCCCGTTCAAGCGGCCATTTTGGGGGCCAGGGAGAGGCGCGCCCGCCGACGCCTGGAATTGGTTTGGCGTTTCGAGACGCCGCTGATTCAAATCTCCGTTAACGTCCCCGGCCCGGACAAACTTTCCGGGCCCTGGGGCAACGTTTTGGCCGAGGGCGTAAAAGCCGTCGAAAGAAAGCTCCACGAAAATAACCTCAGCACGCTACACCTGGAAGTCGGTCGGTCGATGGCCGGGCACGACGCTTTCATGGTCGTAGACTCGGATTCGCTGGCCTTAAAACGCTTATGCGTGGCCATCGAAAGCGAACACCCCCTGGGGCGACTGCTGGACATAGACGTTTTTGACAACCGGGGCGCGCCCATAAGCCGCCGGGACCTGGGAGCGCGCAAGCGACCCTGCTTCATCTGCGGCGAACCCGCCGTCTTGTGTCGACGGTCCGCCGCCCATGACCTTAGCGAGGTTTTGGCCTACATGCTAAACGTGGCCAAGCCCTACTTTGGGGCCGACCCCACTGACCCCGGTCCATCTTCGCCGGACCCTGGATCGTCTGCCGCCACCACCGACTCCGGTCCGCCCTCGACTGACCCTGGGCCGCCTGCCACCCGGCCAATCGACAAAGCCGCGCCCGAAGTGCCCAGCGCGGCTTTGGTCGGCGGCTCGGCCGCCCCGACAAATTTGCCGCGGTTTCTCTTGTCCCAGCCTTTCGGCTTCATCAATGCCGACAATTTTTCTTTGGCCCACGATCTGGCCGCCTTGGCCATCCAGGCCTTGATTTACGAGGTTTCCAGCTTTCCGGCCCCGGGCTTGGTCTCCCCCGTCTCCAACGGCGCCCACTCGGACATGAATTACTTCACCTTCATAGACAGCGCCAGCGTCCTATTCAAACACTTCGTTTACATGGCCGCCATCGGCTACTCGGATCGCTCGGAAGAGGAAATATTTTCGCTCATACGGGAAGCGGGGAAAAAAGCCGAGCAGGCCATGTACCGGAAAACCAATGGAGTCAACACCCACAAGGGGGCGATCTTCGTTTTGGGAGTTTGTTTGGCGGCCACCGCAAAAGTCCTTCACAGAAAAGGAGCTTTTAAGGAAATTCACCTAGCCATCGGTTCCATGGCCCGCGGTCTGGTGGCCGCGGACTTGAACCTTACGGCCCTGGTGAAAAAAACCCGCCCTACCCATGGCGAACTTATCTACTATCACTACAACCTTCCAGGCGTTCGGGCCGAAGCCGAAGCCGGCTTTCCCATCGTCTTTAACCTGGCCTTGCCTTTCTATGAAGCGGCGTCCGATCTTCCCATAAACGATCGCCTGGTCCATACCCTCCTGGAAATCATGCGCCACTGCCAGGACACCAACGTCGTCTATCGCCAAACTCCCAAAGCCCTATCCAAAATCCAAGCCACGGCCACCGAAGCCATGGCCCTCGGCGGTATACGCACCTCCGCCGGTCGATCCGCCATCAACGCCATGCATGACGAATTGGTCGCCAACAACATAAGCCCTGGCGGAAGTGCCGACCTCCTCGGCGCTACCGTGTTCCTCTCCCAAGCAAAACTCGAATATTTCCCCTTCCAATAACTCCCGACTCACCTCCCACCCTTACCCCACAACCACCCAATACCCGTAAACCATGCCCCAACCGGATCGCTTTACCCAGGTACCTCCACCGCGGATCTCGATAGCCCTCTGGAAGCCTGTCTAATCAAGGTCGAATGGCTTGCCCTATTTTGTCGGGAACAATCGCCAATCGGCTTGAAAAGCCGCGCTCGTTTTAATCGGGAATAATCGCCAAACGGTGGGAAATGTCTCGCTCGTTTTTTGTCGAGAATAATCGCCAATCGGCTTGAAAAGCCGCGCCCGTTTTTTGACGGGAATAATCGCCAATCGGTGGGGTAGGGTGTGAGAATTATAAACTGGGAAGTCTTCAAAACCATGCCCGACAAGGACACCAAATCGGCCTCCCGGAATTTATAGTTTATGCGATTGCAAACTTGCGAAGGGGGTCTCGTTAGTATCGGTAAGTGAGGTGCCTTGTGCGGATGGTAAGATCATTTATTGCGATAATAATCGTTAAATGTGAGTGTGGGATGATGTTCGTCTATAACGAATAACGTTCAAAAAGTTGACCACCGGTAATACTAAACGGCTCCTGATACTTTATCGATTATAGCTGGGTTAATTGGGAGGGAGATGTCGATTGTCTTTGGTAATCATGGCTAATCGTGATGAGGGTAAGAAAGCCGTTCGTTCGAATCGTTAGTCAAGCGGTGCAAGGGGCTCGTTGGATAGTAGGGCGAGAGTTTTTGTTATCGAGAGTAATCATGGCTAATCGTGTGGATCGAGCGAACGGCGTTATTCAGAATAATCGTAAGTCTGGCGGGGTAAGGCGATCGTTGTCGGTCGAATAGTGATCGATCGTTGGTGACAATCGGCGTTTTTCAAAGCCGCTGATATAGTCTACTGTTTATTGGTTTGGGGATAGGTGGTTGACCAGATAGGTTTAGTCCGTAAAGGGTATTGTAAGACCGATAGCTGACCGGCTGGCCTCAGACTGAAGGGCGATAAGGACGCTTGAGCTAGGGGGTGACCTCGAGCGGGAGGCGGCGTTCACGGAAGCCAAAGGCGGCGTAGATGACGATAGCGGCGCCGAGAACGGCGATGGGAGTGAATGGGTCGGAGAAGAGTAGCCAGCTGGAGAGGGTGCCGCAGAGGATTTCCAGGGTGCCGATAACGCCGACCGTGTGGGCCGGGATGTGTTTGAGGGCGGCGAAGGCCATTAGCTGGGCGCCGGCGCCGAGGCTGCCCAAAGTCAGGCCCAGGGTTAGTTCCTTGAGGTTGTCGATTCCGAAGCCGGAGGAGAAAACGCTAGCGAGGGGAAAGGCCACGATCATGCAGGCTAGGCAATAAAAGATGAAGGGCTCAAGGCCGCGGTGGTCTTGGCCGAGGCGGCGGGTTAGGACGTAAGAGAGGGCGTAGAGGGCCGCTCCCAAGAGACCTATGGCATGGCCAAGGCTTAGGCTTAGGCCGCCGTCCCCGCCGGGGAGGACCAGCAGGACGCAGCCAACGAAAGCCGTAATTACTCTGGCCAAAGCCCTTATGGTGATTCGTTCGCCCACAAGGATGCGGGCCATAATCACGGTCATGGCTGGGTATAGGTATAAAATTACCACGGCCTGGTAGAGAGGGATCATGGTTATGGAAGTGGTCGTGGCGGCGCTGGCCAGGGCACCAGAGAGCCCGGTTAAGGCCAATAGACCAAGCTTTTTTACGATCGGTATGGTTTTGGTCAGGTAAGTTACGGCTATGGCCAGGGTCACGCCCACCACGCCCCTTAGAAACAACAGACCATAAACTCCTATGTCGGCGCTGACCAGGCGTAGGCCATTGTTGAAAGTGGCGAAAAAAATAGGCGAGGCCACGGCAAATGCGAAGGGCCAGCCCAGGTGGTGGCCTTGGGGTGGACCCGATAAATGTTTCAGGCTACCTGACATGGCACGGCTTGGGGGTTAGGGGAAAAGGGAAAGCGGTACTGGCGTGCCAGTACCCGCACGGGCAAGGGAAGCAAGCCGGACCGAGGGTTCGGTTAAGGGCACGGACGGGCAAAGGGCATAAACCCTAGACCGATGATTTTGGGTTTAGTTGCCGCGTGAGCTTGCGGGTGGCATCCAGTAGCCTCACTGGGATATCCTTCATCGTTTTGATGCGGCTGGCCGGGCCCGAGACGCTCATGGCGTAGGAAGGGTAGCCGTTGTAGTCGAAGATAGGGGCGGCTATGCAGTAAAGGTGCCGGGCCAGTTCCTCGTTGTCGATGGCGTAGCCTTTGCGCCGGATGGTTTTCATTTCCTTATCGAATTCCTCGGCCGAGGTGATGGTGTTGGGTGTCATGGCATCAAAAGAGCAACAACTAACGAGTTCGGCGTAGTCTTTGGGCGGAAGGAAGGCGGCCATGGCCTTGCCAAGGCCCGTCGCGTAAGGCGGGCTGGTGGTACCCACGCCGGAATCCATGCGCAAGAGTTCCCGGCTTTCGACTTTATCGAGGTAGACGACTTGATGGTTGTCGAGTATGCCCAAGTTTACGGTTTCGTCGAACTCGGAGGCCAGATCCCTCATGGCTGGCTTGGCCAGGCGGCGGATCTCGAACTTATCGGCCTGGATCATGCCCAGCTCCAGGAGCTTGAAGGTCGCCTCGTAGTCGCCGTTGGGATTGCGTCTAACGTAGCCGAGATCCCTTAGGGTGGCTATGAACCTGTGGGCGCTGGCCCGGTTGATGCCCAGAAGCTGGCCAGCCTTGGTAACCGTCATTTGGCCGTTATCGACTATGGCTTCCAAGATCTTCAATCCCTTTTCCAGGGAGGAGATTTGGTAATATTTTTTATCTTCCACGGGTTGTAAACTCCCATAGGCATTTAATTATTCCAACGCCAAAGATTTTTACCACAGGGCGCACCGACAATCAAGATGGTTGGGCGGGAAAAGGTCGAAAAACAAAGCTGTTGGCACAGGGTGGCACATTGGTCGGCACTCTGGTCGATATGATGGGGGCCGCCTTCCCCCGCCTTCCCGGCCAGAGAGGGGGCTGGCCTGGAAAGTGGTTACGTGGGGGCAAAACCCCACAAATTTGTCAAAAATCGGTGGTATCATCTTCGAATACGTTCATTTGTCAATCGAGCCGACGTGGGGGGTCGGGGTGTCTGGGCGCCGTTGTTCGGGGAGAAAGCGCCCAAGGGGCGGATGGTTGGGACAAAAAAAGAAGACACTGGAACGGTCATGAATTGGGCTGGCATGATGGTTGCACGTTTATTATGTAATCACATGTCACTAATAGTGAACATTATAAACCTCCGGGGGAGGAAAAACCAGTCCAAATAATAGTTGGTTTTTCTGGAAAGGCCTGGGAGCGAAATGGCCCAAGGCGGTCCAAGTTGGTATTTGGAGCGCCATTGGGGAAGTTGGTAAGGATGATTTTTTTTGTCGAAATACTTTACATCGGGATGGATTTGTTTTATGATGTCCATATACAGAATATACGTCACAAATAGTGAATACAAGGGTACGGCTACCAACCGTGCCGACCACCCGCCTTGAGTTGGCGGGCAAACGTTAACGGCTCATTCCGTAGGGAGAGTTACATGTTCAAAGCCAAACGATTATCCGAGATTCAAGCCTTTATGGAATCGAAAGGGCTCCCCGGCCGGGACGCCTATGATCTACCCAGCAGCCCCCTAACTTTCCCGGACGGGGGACACTACCGGATGGAGATCGCCGGGATAGAGTACTATTCCAATTTTGTGGTCATGCTCCAAGAGGCCAAAAAATACGGCGTTCCTATCCATAGGGCCATTTGTACCGTGGGCGGCTCGACCTTCATGGGCTTTGGCGAGATGGCCGATTTGGCCGGAAAAGCCAAGGAGGAGAAGGTGGAGCTGGTTATGGTCGTGGGTCACCGCAAAAGTTGGGACGTGGGTTCCAAGGAGCTGGGCTACCCCGAGGGGAACGTCCAGGGACCCAGGCACCGTGGAAGCGACAACGTCTCTTACTTTATCGAGGATATGATGCGTTGCCTGGAAGCGGGCGTGCGGGGATTTTTGATCTTCGATGAAGGGGTACTGAGGCTGGTCAGCCAGATGAGGGCGGACGGTTTCATTCCCAAGGAGACCATCTTCAAATGGTCGGTCTTTGGCGGCCAATGCAGCCCGGCCGGGGCCAAGCTGTTAGAGGATCTGGGGGCCAACACCATGAATCCCATCAGCGACGTCACCCTCCCCATTCTCGGATCCATCCGGCGGGCCGTCAAGATGCCCATGGACGTATACATGATCATCGTGGACGCTTTCGGGGGGATGTACAGGGCCTACGAGGCCCCTGAAATCGCCAGGATCGCCGCCCCGGTTTACTTCAAGATTGAGCCCGGAACTTCAGAAGCAGACATTTATAAGCCTTGGATCACCGCCGCCGATCATGACGAAATGATCCGGGCCAAGGTTAAGATTGCGTCGGTCCTAAGGGAGATCGTCCAGAGGCGGGCACCGGAGATTAAACTCTCTGAGCCCGGACCCCAGGACTTGACCCTCCCCTCGGTCGGCTAGACTACCGTTGGATTGCCTCCGAAAGACTGATTATGGCCAGCTTTCCGCCAAATCGTCCGCCCAACGGGTTCCCCCGAGTCCCGGGTCCGGTACGGGCTTCGAGGTCGGTTGCCCCCACCCGTCGTCACCGACGGGTGAAGGCGGGTGACGAGCGAGCTGGCCCGCCGACGGTCTGTACCGGATAGGGAGAATCCCATGTCAAAACGATCTCCGGTTGCCACTTGCCTTCACGTCATAGATCGAACGATCTGGCACATTGAAGAGAAAGCCGTTGCCTTTGGCGTCATAGGCCTAGCCGTTATTTTGATCGGCAACATCACCTTTCGGTTTTTCAATTCCAGCCTTGCCTCAACCGAAGAACTTAGCCAGTTCCTTATGTTCTACATCACCTTCCTGGGTACCAGCTACGCCGCTCGAACCGGCCTTCACATAAGAATGTCGATGCTCAGCGACGCCTTCAAAGGGGTGGCCAGAAAAATCCTCTCCATTGTTATCGCTGCCGTCTGCGCGGCCGTGATGTTCTATCTGACTTGGCTTTCTTACAAATACGTTATGAAGATTGCCTCGCTCCATCGCGTTTCCCCCATCCTCCAAATTCCCGTCCAGTACGTTTGGATGGTCATGCCCATAGGCATGTTTTTAACCGGCATCCAGTACACTTTAGCGCTGGGGCGAAACATCATTAGCCCCGGCTCTTGGATAAGCTACTCGGTATCGCTGGACTCCGCCCCGGACGCTTTCACGGAGCAAACCAAACGCGCGACTCTTGAGGCGGCGCCCGAGGGTAAGGCCCAAGGCACGACCCAAGATACGGCCGAGAGTTCGGCCCAAGGTTTGGCCGAAGGGGCCCCAGAAGGCTCGTCAACCGCGACCCCGTCCACCGGGCCTGCCTCCGGCCCGATGGACGGTGGCGACGGAAAGGGGGAATGACATGCTGTGGCTTCTCTTCGCGTCGATGACCATCCTTCTGCTCCTTAGCTTTCCAATGATGGTGGCCTTGATCGTGCCTCCCTTGGCCGTGGTTTTGGTATATTTCCCGACCATAGATCCGATGAACCTCACACAGCAAATGCTTACTGGGGTTAAGCCGCTGTCGCTGGTTGCCATCCCCATGTTTATCTTCGCCGCCGACATCATCACCAGCGGCCAAGCGGCTAGGCGGCTCACCGATTTAGTGTTGAGCTTTCTGGGTCACATCCGCGGCGGTTTGGCCATCACCTCCGTGGCCGCGTGTACCGTCTTTGGGGCGGTTTCTGGATCCTGTCAAGCCACGGTTGTGGCCATAGGCGGCAGCTTAAGGCCCAGGATGATGGAAGACGGTTACTCGGAAAGCTTCGCCACCGGCCTCATAATCAATTCCGCCGGCATCGCCCTGTTAATCCCACCGTCCATAGCCATGATTATCTATGGTGTGGTCACCGGCACTTCGGTCGGTGAGCTTTTCATCGCCGGGGTCGGTCCGGGTCTTTTGGTATTCCTTCTCTTCTCCATCTATTGCTATTTTGCCGCCTCTCGAATGAACATTAAGCCTTATCCTAAATCCACGATTAAGGAAAAACTTATAACGTTTAAAAAAGCCTTGTTGTCGCTGGGCTTTCCGGTGGTGGTCCTAGGGACGATATATACCGGCATCGCCAGCCCGACCGAGGCCTCGGCTTTGGCTGTCCTTTACGCTTTCATCGTTGAAGTGGTGATTTACCGAAACGTAAAAATAAAGGACATCTATAAAATTGCCTTAAATACTGGGCTAGTCACTGGGGTGGTTTTTATCCTTCTGGCCATGGGCGCGGTCTTTTCCTGGATAGTCAGTTTCGCCAAGGTTCCCGACAAGATCCTCCCCCAAATCTTGGGTTCCGATCCGACAGCCGTGTATTTAATGCTCATCATCGCCATCTCCTATTTTATCGCTTGCATGTTCGTGGACTCGATTGTCGCAATAATGATTCTCTCGCCAATTTTTCATCCCCAGGTTCAAGCCCTGGGCCTAGACCCGGTTTTGATAGGAATTATCGTCACCATGCAGTCGGCCATAGGGGCGGTTTCCCCACCGTTCGGTTGTAATATATTCACCGCCATGGCCGTTTTCCGACAAGCATATTTCAGTACCATAAGCAGAATATGGGGATTTTTATTTGCTTATATTTTAGCTGTTATACTCATCATTTTCTTCCCTAACATATCGCTATTTTTAAGGGATCTGGCTTACGGCCAGTGAAATAAATCGCCTGGGCTAACCCCCAGGCCAAGGAAAACGGAGAACGTATGCCTAACGTCTGGGAGGAGGCCCTTCTGAACCTTCGGAAGGCCGCCGAGATCATATATTTAGAGCCGGAGCTGCGGACCCGTCTCTCGACGCCCATGAGGTTTACCGAGTTCACTATACCGTTAAGGCGCGACGACGGCCGCAAAGAGCTTTACACCGCCTACCGGTGCCTCCATCAGGACGCCACCGGCCCCACCAAGGACGGGACCAGAATCCGGCCCGGTCTTACCCCGGAAGAAATCAAGGCCCTGTCGTTGTTCATGAGCATCAAGCACGCCGTGGCCGGCATACCGGCCGGGGGCGGCAAGGGCGGCATCAAGGCCGACCCGTCGGATCTGTCCGAAGGCGAGTACGAGAGGCTGGTTCGGGGCTTTATCCGGCGGCTCATTCCCAAGGGTGCACACCGGGACGTCCCTGGGGCGGACATAGGCACCGACGCCCGGGCCATGGCTTGGATGCTGGACGAGTATGAGCAGATAAGCGGCTTCCATTCGCCGGCGGCCATAAACGACAAGCCGGCTGCCTTGGGTGGTTCCCTTGGCGGCCACGAGGCGACCGGGTGGGGAGTCTCCGAGTGCGCGGTCATGGCCGGGGCGACTTTGGGATTGGGCCCAGGATCGACGGTGGCCATCCAAGGCTTTGGCCAAGTTGGTTCGATTGCCGCCCTCACCTTATGGGAAAAGGGTTTTAAGGTAATCTCCGTCTCGGACGTCTTCGGGGCGGTCATTAACCCCAATGGCATAGACATCGGGAAACTCTTTGAACACACCACAAAAACGGGCAAAGTGAATGGTTTTTACGGGGCGGCCGCTCTGGAAGGGAGCGTACTGGAAGTCGAGTGCGACATCCTAATCCCGGCCGCCGTCCAGGACGTCATTCACGAATCCAACGCCAAGGCTATTAAAGCCAAGCTAATCGTTGAGGCGGCCAACGCCCCCATTGCCCCGGCGGCGGATCCCATTCTTTTGGCCGCCGGAAAAGCCATCGTCCCGGACGTGGTCGCTAACTGCGGCGGGGTGGTGGTCTGCGATTTTGAGCGGACCCAGGGCCTTTCCAACGACTACTGGCCGCTGGAAAAAGTCAAAAGCCGCCTCCTGGAGAGAATGGGCCGGGCCTACGGCGAGACCGCCGCGTTAAGCGCCGATCTCGGGGTACCCATGCGCCAGGCGGCTTGGGCTATGGCCCTCAAGAAAATCCGCGTTTCCATGCTCCTTAGGGGCTGGAGTTAAACATAACGCCGCGCCATAAGGGCGACGGGCGGCCGTGGGCCCTGGCCCTCGGCCGAAAGGAAGGCATCGACATGGAATTTACGCTTGAAGAATACGCCCAAAGGCTGACCAAAGTTAAGGAGGCCATGGGCAAAAAAGGCCTCGACACGCTTCTCATAAGCGACCCCAGCAACATGCATTGGCTTACGGGCTATGACGGTTGGTCGTTTTACGTCCACCAGGGGGTCATCGTGGCCCTGGATTTGCCAGAGCCCATCTGGTGGGGCCGGGGCATGGACGGCAACGGGGCCAAGCTCACCACTTACCTTTCCCCCGACTCTATCCGGCCCTACGCCGACGACTACGTCCAAAACCCTCAAAAACACCCCATGGGTTTCGTGGCCGGAATTCTCCGGGACCATGGGCTGGAAAAGAAGAAGCTGGGGGCCGAGTGGGACAACTACTGGTTTACCGGTAAGTGTCTCAACAGCTTGGCCTCGGAGTTGGGCGAAAAGCCCATTGACGCCACTGGCCTCGTTAACTGGTGTCGCCTCATCAAAAGCCCCACCGAAATTAGCTATCTCAAGCTGGCTTCCAAGGTCTGCCAAAACGTCATGGACACCGCCGTTGGCGCCATCCGTCCGGGCCTTAAGGAACGGGCCGCGGCGGCGGCCGTTTACCACGCTTGCGTCATGGGTGTCGGGGACGTGCCCGGGGATCATCCGGCCATATTTCCGATCATGCCTTCCAACGAGCGGACCACTTGCGCCCATTTGGGTTGGGCCCCGCAAAGGGATTACGCCCAGGGCGATCTGGTTTTGCTGGAGCTGTGCGGGGTCCACAAGCGCTACCACTGCCCGCTCTCCCGGACTGTGTTTTTGGGGGATCCGCCCCAGAAGCTAAAGCACATATCCGAGGCCGTTCTGGAAGGCGTGGCTAGGGTTTTGGAATTTATCAAACCTGGGGTGACCGCCGAGGCGGTTGAGGAAAAATGGCGCGAGGCCATCAAAAGCTACGGTGTGGTCAAGCCTTCAAGATTGGGCTACTCTATCGGTGCCAGCTACGTCCCCGACTGGGGGGAGAGAACGGTAAGCCTTCGCCCCGGCGACAAAACCGTGCTCCAGCCCAACATGACCTTCCACCTGATGCCCGGCATTTGGGAGGACGATCTGGGCTTTGAGTCGAGCGAACCATTTTTGGTGACCGAAACCGGTTGCGAGCCTTTGACCTCCTACAAAAGGGGCATCCTCATACCCTAAGGCCCTGGCCCAAAAGCCCTGGCCCAAGCGCCATGGCCGAACGCCATGGTCAGCCATTCCCCAAAGATCCTTGCCAAGCCGGGGGCGCCCGAAGGCGGACGCCCGACGGCTATTGCCCGGAAGGTCGCTATGCCAGACTTCAAGAAATTGATCCAAGAGGCCACTCCGGCCATGACGGCCATGAGGCGGGACATCCACCGGCACCCGGAACTCGGTTACGAGGAGACTCGCACGGCAGCCTTAATTGAGGAATCCTTGGGGGCCCTGGAGGGGATGTCCACGGCCAGGATAACCGGGACCGGCGTGGTGGGCGTTTTGGCCGGGGGCCGCCCAGGTCCTTGCCTCCTTCTGAGGGCCGACATCGACGCTTTGCCCATAGAGGAAGAAACGGGCCTCCCCTTCGCCTCGGAGAACCCCGGGGTAATGCACGCCTGCGGCCACGACGGCCACGCGGCCATTTTGGTGGCCGCGGCCAAGATCCTCTCGGAAATCAGGGACGAGCTTGCCGGCACGGTTAAGTTCGTCTTCGAGCCCAACGAGGAAGAGGTCGGGGCCCTGGCCATGATCGAAGCCGGGGTACTCGAAAACCCCAGGGTAGACGCGGCCGCCGCCCTCCACCTGTGGGCGAGTTTGCCGCTTGGCAAGATCTCGGTCGATGACGGGGTGACCTGGGCCGGCATGGACCATTTCACCATAAAAGTTAAAGGCCGCGGTGGCCATACGGCCACGCCCCACGTGGCCGTGGACCCCATTTTGGTGGCCAGTCAGATAGTTGTTGGCCTTCAGGCTTTGCAAAGCCGGGAGCTGGATCCATTTTTGGCTTCGTCGTTGGTTTTTGGCCGGGTCACCGGCGGCCGGGCGGCTAACGTCATTCCCGACGAAGTTGAGCTTGAGGGGACCATCCGTTACCTGTTTGACGGTTCCGATGAAGGCCCCCATAAACCGAAAAAACGCCTGGTCGAGATCGCCAAGGGCCTGGCCGCTTCCTATCGAGCCCAAGCCGAGGTCGATTTTTACTGCTCCCAGCCGCCCATGTTCAACGATCCCCGCATGGCCGCTTTGGGCAGGGAAGCGGCCACCCAAACCCTGGGCCCGGGAGCGTTGATTCATTTTTTAAACATGGGCGGCGAGGACTTCTCCGAGTTTTCAGCCAGGGTGCCAAGCGTCATGGCCATGGTCGGGGCCGGCAGCGAAAAAACCGGCGGCTACGCCCACCACCACCCGAAATTTGACATCGACGAAGGGGCCCTGCCAATAGCCCTAGAATGGCTTCTACGGACCGCGACCAATTATCTGGCACTCCCCCAGTAATTTGGCCAAAAGATCGCTTAGAACGCGCCTCAGGAGCCTTCAAAGGCCTTTCTGGAGGGTACCCCGTTTTCGTCCAGGGTTCCCATCCTCAAGGCCATGGCCATGGTTATGGTTATGACGCTGGGTCGGTTGCGAAAATTGAAAGCTTGGGCCCACCGACCGAAATATGCCCCCGGCGAAGGAGCCCCGCCAATGGGGCTAGAATCGCTTATACGGGACAAAGCCGCTTAACAGGTACACCCATAGCTATTTTGGCAAAAGATCGCTTAGAACGCGTCTCAGGGGCCTTCAAAGGCCTTTCTGGAGGATACCTTGTTTTCGTCCAGGGTTCCTATCCTCAAGGCCATGGCCATGGTTATGGATATGACGCTGGGTCGGTTGCGAAAACTGAAAGCTTGGGCCCACCGACCGAAATATGACCCCGGCAAAGGAGCCCCGCCAATGGGGCTAGAATCGCTTATACGGGACGAAGCCGCTTAGCCGGTACTCCCATAGCTATTTTGTCAAAAGATCGCTTAGAACGCGTCTCAGGGGCCTTCAAAGGCCTTTCTGGAGGGGACCTCTAATGCGCCATTCCCTTGGCCCCTCCCAAAGGACACGGGTGCCCCCGGGACCGGGTCGGCGGAGGATACGATAACCAATGTCGGATAAACAACCCACAATATCGTCCAGGGCCAGGGACATCTCCCCCAGCCTGACCGACGTTTACTTGGCCCGCCGTCGCATAGCCCAGACCGTGAACCGCACGCCGTTGGTTCGCTCGGAACGCCTTAGCCGTTTGGCCGGCGCCGAGGTTTATTTGAAACTTGAGACGGTCCAGCCGACTGGAACGTTTAAGGTCAGGGGGGCGGCCAACAAACTTTTGTCTTTAACCGAGGCCGAGAAAAATCGGGGGGTCATTGCCTTTTCCACCGGCAACCACGGTCGGGCCGTGGCCAACGTGGCGAGAGATCTGGGAATTAATGCCGTGGTCTGCCTATCCGAGCGAGTTCCGGCCTTTAGGGTTCAGGCTTTAAGGGATCTGGGCGCCGAAGCCGTAATTTACGGGCGTAGCCAGGATGAGGCTTACGCCAAAGCCTTGGAGATAAGGGATAGCCGTAACTTGACCATGGTGGCCCCCTTTGACGATCCCCAGGTGATTTGCGGCCAAGGAACATTGGCTTTGGAAGTGTTTGAGGATTTGCCCACAACGGCCACGGTTCTGATCCCTCTTTCCGGGGGCGGGCTCTTTTCCGGGGTGGCCCTGGCCGCCAAGGCCATCAACCCGAAGGTATCGGCCATCGGGGTTTCCATGGAAGTAGCCCCGGCCATGGTCCGCTCCCTTGAGGCTGGCCGGCCTGTTGAGATTGAGGAAGTCGATAGCTTGGCCGACGCCCTTTTGGGCGGCATAGGCTTAGACAACCGCTATACCTTCGAGCTGACCAAACGACATATCGATAAGGCCGTTTTGGTTTCCGAAGATCAAATCGGTCGGGCCATGGCCTCAGCCTTTCGTTTCGAGCGACTCTGCCTAGAAGGTTCCGGGGCGGTGGGCTTGGCCGCCTTGGAAAGCGGCCTTCTGGGGCCCTCTGGTTCGATTCCGGGCCCTATCGTTATCGTCGTCAGCGGCGGGAACGTCGACCCCGACCTGCTCGTAGAGCAAATCAAAAACTATGGCCCTTAAGCCATAGGTCTACCTCTAGCCGTAAGACAAAAAATTCAACTTGCCCCCCGGGTTGCCCCGGAAAGGCGACGTGGGGGGCCATTAGGGAGATAGTCAAGGAGGTCATGGCGCGTGAACGACAATCCAGTTTTTTCCTTGGAAGAGTATTTGGGGCGATTGGCCAAGACCAGGGAATCGATGTACCGGCGGGGAATTGAGGTTCTGCTGGTGACGGACCCCTCAAACATGAATTACCTTACGGGTTACGATGGCTGGTCATTTTATGTCCACCAGGGTCTTTTGGTCTTGATGGACCGCGAGGAACCGGTTTGGTTTGGACGCATGCAGGATTCCAACGGGGCCAAGTTAACCACTTGGCTGTCGGACGAAAGCGTGAGAGGCTATGAGGACCATTACGTTCAGTCGAATCTGAGACACCCGATGGAGTTCGTCGTTAAACTACTGAAGGAATATGGGGCGGACAAGAGACGCCTGGGCGTTGAGAGCGATAATTATTACTTTACGGGAAAGTGCCTCCAGACCCTTACGGCCAATCTCCCGGGCGTCGAAATCCTAGACGCCAACCTCGTGGTCAACTGGGAGCGGCTAATTAAGTCGCCGGCGGAAATCGCTTATATGCGGCAAGCAGCTCGCATTGTCGAAAAGGCCATGGCCACGGCCATGGAGACCATAGACGTGGGGGTGAGGGAAGGGGTGGCCGCCGGCGAGGTGCTAAAAACCCAGCTCTCCGGGACCGACGAATTTACCGGCGACTACGCCGCTATCATGCCCATCATGCCCTCGGGCCGAAGGACTTCCACCGCCCATCTCTCTTGGGTTGATCGCCGTTACGAAAAGGGCGATCTGGTGTTGTTGGAGCTGGCCGGAAACGTCCGCCGTTACCACGCGCCACTGTCGCGCACCCTATTCATAGGGACTCCGCCCTCGGAACTGTTGGACGTGGCCAAAGGGGTAATCGATGGCCTAAACCGGGTGCTGGATTTTATAAAACCCGGGGTGACCGGGGAAGAGGTCGAGGCCCAGTGGCGCCGTTCCATCGCCGGGACCAAAGTGGTTAAGGAATCTCGAATCGGTTATGCCTTTGGTTTGAGCTATCCCCCGGATTGGGGCGAGAGAACCCTTAGCCTAAGGCCCGGGGACAAAAACGTTCTGGTGCCCGGGGTCAGCGTTCACGTCATGCCCGGCGTCTGGCTTGACGAATTCGGTTTCGAATGTAGCGAGCCCATAGTAGTGACCGAGCGGGGTTGCGAGTGTTTGGTGAATTATCCCAGGAAACTGGCCATAAAATAAAAGCCGCGACTGGCGCGGCTTTTTTGGGAGGAAAGATGCCTAAGATTGAAACTATATACACGCCCTTGGCCCCGCCGCCGGGCCCCTACGCCCAGGCCATCAAGTATGGGGGTTTGGTGTTCGCCTCTGGCCAGACCCCTGAGGATCCGGCCACGGGAGAACCAGTGAGGGGAACCGTCGCCGAGCAGACTAGGCTTGTCTTACACAACCTCAAAGCGATTTTGGAAGCCGCCGATTCCGGGTTGGATAAGGTTCTTAAAGTTACCATCTTTCTGAGTGACATTAAACATAAGCCGGAAATGAACGCCGTTTATAAGGAGTTCTTCCCAACCAACCCTCCGGCTCGCATCGCCTTGGCTGCCGCCGGCCTCGACGATGGCCTGGACGTGGAGATCGAACTTATTGCCGCAGCCGACTGAAAGGTCGGTTTTTTTATGACGGCCGTGGCCATCAATAGAAACCGGTAAAGTCTTTGCGAAAGGCCGCGGATTGGAAGTTGTCGATCATGGTCACGAAATCAAAAACCGGTAGCCCCACTGCCCGCTGGACAGCGGTGGCGTAAGGCGGGAGCATGGAACACTCCAAGAGAACGGCTTTTATTGCTGGATCACCGGCAACCGTCCGCTGGGTAAGGTCGGTTAGGTAACGCCTTATGGGATCCGGCTTAAGGCGAAGAGTGTTGTCCAAGGCCGGTCCCTTGAAATCGGGACACCCTTCCAGCCCCCTAACCACGGCGACCTCCGGGTTTTTCATCCCAGCCAGCGTCAGCAGCTCACGGTCGAACTTTTGGCCGTTCGCCGTAATTACCGCGATCTTGTCACCCTCGGCCAGAACGGTCTCGATTAACGGTAACTGCAGAAGGCTCGAAAGGCCCACGGTAACGTTTACCGAAGAGGCCACGGCCTTCTGAAATTTAAGCATGAAACCGCAATCGCTGGTGATGAACCTGACCCCGTGGGCGGCCAATTCCTTGGCTGTCTTTACAACCGCCTCGGTGTTGGTCGGGTCGAAGTGGTTGATCAATCTCTCAACTGTCACCCCCGTCACCGTCCGGTAGAGAACGGGATATTTATAAGTGCTGGCGTTACCAACGTCCCCGGGGATGAAGGGTGTCGGCGAATCGATAAGGATAATGCCAACGGCGTGGCCGTAGCTGTCTGCGCCCGGCCGAGCGACGAATTCTTCCATGGCCTCACGCTATCCTCGGGCCAAAGGCGGCCGTTGGGCCGCCCAGCCCTGATGGTCCGGGCCGGAAGCCGGCCCGGATAGATGGTTTGGTTACTTGCCTTCCAGGGTTTTGATTTCTTTTTTCAGCTCGGTCAAAAGCTTCTCGCCTTCGGGTCCAGCCATTTCTATAAACAGCTTCTCGGACGGGGTGGCCAGGGCCACAAACTTGTCCCGCTCCTCGTCGGTCAGATCGTAGAAGATCATGTTTGGGCGCTCTTTGAGCATCTTGGCCTTATCGGCTTCATTGATTTTGTCGCCCTCTTCGATGATGTAGGCAATGGCTTCCGTGGCCGAAAGGCGCACGGCTTCTTGCTCGGCCGGGGTTAGGGAGTTGAACCATTCGAGGTTGGCCACGAAGGCCGAGGCGAAGGGGATCTCGAAGGCGTTGGTCATGTAATCTTGCTGCTCGTAGAAGCTCATTTCTTCATGAGCGAAGTAAGGCTGGATGTTGGCGTCGATTTGTTTCAGCTGAAGAGCGCTGTAGATCTCGGCGTAAGGGACATGCTGGGGATTGGCCCCGTAGCTTTTGTAAACTTCGGCCAATAAAGGGTCAGCCATGACCCGAATGCGTAAGTTTTTAAAGTCTTCCGGAGTCTTAAGGGGTTTGTTGGAAGACCAGATCTGCCAGCCTTCGGGGAAGACCGACAGGAGCTTCATGCCTTTCTCGTCGATGGCCTTACCCAGAATCTCGTATAGGGCCGGGCTCGATTCCATGATTTTGGAGTTCACGGCGTTATCCCTGGACCAAACGAAGGGCACGGCGAAAATCCTGATCATCGGAATGAAGACGCCAATGTTTGAGCAGGTGATGTCAAAATTAATGACCCCGTTCATGACCTGCTCGGCTTGATCTTGGGCGTCTCCCAGAACCCCAACCGGATATATCTCAACGTTCCAGTCAGGGAGCCGCTTTTCAACCCTTTCCTTGAAGTTTTTGGCGTAAAGGTCTTCCATTCCGCCGGTGATTTCTTCATGGGCCAATTTGATGTCAACCGCCAAGGCCGGTCCGGCGAACAGGGCCAAACCCACTAGACAGAACATCAAACAATAAACGATCTTTCGCATAAAAACCTCCGATTTTGGTTACGCGCTTGGAAAACAGTTTCCATTTTATAAGCGAAATACTATCTCCTTTGATTCTGCGCCATGTGGCCAAGTTCTCGCCATTGTCCATAGGCTAATCGATTCGTTCGCAAAATATCGCGCCCGACCCGGAGATCGAGAGTACCGGGTCGAGGGAGAAAACGGGCAAACGTTCACTATATGTGACGAATATTCATTATAAGAATAGAATAAACCAAACACAAACCTCTGTCAAGGTTTTTTTGGCGAAAAGGAAATTACACAAGCGTAACCATTTTCCGATAATAATTCGCAACGTTATTGAACAAGGGAAAGTTGATTATACTTTTAACGATTATTTTAGCCCAGAGTTTAATCCTCATTTTCAAATTCAAAGTTAGGCTAGCTTATTGGCCATCGAATAACAAAAAATTGCCGATTCTTGTCTGGACGATTATTTCAGTTCAAAAGTAACCCAACTGTCATTATGGATATTACCCGGTTAAAGTGTACCAGTCTGGACTATTCCTTATTGAGAAATCACCCGGTTAAAGTGTACCACCTCAGAGTTACTTCCCCGTTGTGTTTTACAGGTGTCACATTACAATAGAAATGTCACACAATATTCCCTAAATAACGCAACAGATGAATATGCTTAATTACTCTTTAGTTTTTCTGTCAATAATTATTGAGTAACTAATGAAAAAGACGAGGATAATATTGCATTAGAAATGTCATCTTTCCGTTAACATTACAATAGAAATGTCCTACACTACCTCCTGGTCCAAACCATCATTGAAGATCACCCTTTCAATCAGCCAGGAGTTGAACTTTGGCACACAAACCCAAGCCTACCTCTTTCCAGAAGAGCTTGGAGAAGAAGCGACAACTCAGCCAGCTCCAAGACAAGGAACGAATCGACACGATTGTCCAGGCGGCCAATCGAGTCATACTAAACTCTAGCCTGACTTTTTAAACCTAGAACAAAGCTGTTTAATTGCTTGCGCATGCACACATCATAAAATCTCCGAAAACCTGTACATGCAATAATCTTGGCCATATTTATTTAGAGTATATATGTAAAACATTATTTGTATATGTACAAATGTACATATAATTTTAGATTACAACTTATAGAGTTCAATAGACCTGACGCTAACCATTCAATTTATCAAAAATGGCCAATAAAAAATTACAGAGATAACTATTCGTGGATGCGTCTTAGAACAAAAAACTTACAAAATTTAAGTTTTATACAGTAAAAGAAGTTAAAATAAAGATCTAATATAAGCATAAAAAGTATAAATATAAAATTTTGAGATATATATTTCAGCAAGAGCTGACGCCTTTTGTGTTTACTGTAGTAAGAATAACTTGATATATTAATAAATCGTACTATTACGTAAATCATTACGCATTCATCGTATTCTTTGTTAGAATATTTTCATAATACAAGCGGTATACTTGGTGTGAGAATTTCAAGGGGAGATTGGTATACTATATCATGAGAATAATATACGAAAATAGCATACATTTTCTTGAGAAAATCTACAGGGTAAAGAGTATAGCTTGACGACGTAAAATGGGGCACAAGGGATAAGGAGCGACAATCTTGATTGGCGGCGAAAAAGGGGAGACAGGGGACATGGACGGCGGATTCGCAAAAAACCTAAGATATCGGCAATAGCGAGACTTATAAGTTTATACTCAATTACATAGAGCGCAAACTACTAGGAAAATTGACTTATTGCGAAAGCATCATGAACGGCGAGGTATAATTAGGGCATGTGAAAAAATAATTGCGGCACTTTCATTTTCGATTACAAGATACGCTTGAAGGCTTCACGTTTTAACCCCTCGCCGTAATAGCGCACGTCATCGGTAAGGAAGCTCGCGCCTGTCCATTGGTTGTTTATCAGGCGGGCGGATTTAGGTTTCACGGGCGACCGCCCCGCAAACTATGGCGGTATCTCAATCATCGCCTTGTCTATCGTCAAGGCGACTGGGTTTGAGTCGGTGGCGTGGGCTTCCAATCCGAGCCACCGCGCTTCCAGAGGTATAGCGCCGCCCGCGAAGGGGTCAAGCAGGGCGGGCGGATTGCCTCCGGTGGATTTCATGATTTCAACTTTCGCCTAGGCAAGCACATCTCGATTGTTGGAGTTTTCCCACTTCACAAGCCGTTCGAGTAGGCCAAACAGGCGCTGACGTTCGGCGTTCTGAGCTTCTTTGATAGGGAACTGTTCCGGAAGGCTTGATGGGTCGTCCACAAGGCTTGTCCAGGTAACTTCCCGCGCCGCCGCAAACGGACGCCTTGACCACCACAAGCGCGGGGTGGACGGATGCCCGTGGGGGATGGACTTCTTGCGGGCGGACTCGGCGATGGTCATTTCCAGAGGCAGCGCGACTTAGATGATTTTCTTTGTCTCCATTATTGATGGTCTCGCCGTTTAATAACGACCTTGAAAGTATTGCCCTTGCGGTCGTCGATGAAGTCTATGTCCGGGTATTTAGAGAGGGCGCGAAGTATCCCGGATCCAATACCTTGATAAGGAATCAGGTGTCCCTCAAACGCTATTGAAGCTATGACGGGGTTGCGAATGTTTGAAATACCGGACTTGATGTTTTCAACGGTTAAATTGTTTGGCAAATGGCCCGGACTGATGATTTCCACTCGATCGCGAAAGATAAAAACCAGGACAGGCGCGGAGATGAAGTAATCTCGGTGGACAAGAGCGTTGGCGATGAGTTCCTCGATAGCGGGTCTAGGAATTTCAGAAATTCCTGGGCTGTTCACATGTTGCCCACCCTGGACATGATGAAGATTTGAGAGGATAAACTTCATGGTGGCATCAAAAATATATTCCAATTTCCCGGCGATAACGCTGTTGTCGAGATATTCATCATCAGCGACCGAAATCCCGTTGAATGCCGCCGCTTTTACGACAAAAGCGGGCAGTTTGTATTGCGGGGCTTGGGCGAAAAGGACTGCGCCACCGACATTCAATACACCGTCTTTTTGCAAATTCAGATTTTCAAGAATGCGTGTCAGCGGAATTTCTTGCTCCTCAAGCGATTTGTTAAACCGCTTGCGAAAAAAAACCTTAAAATAGTCGTAGTCAATATCTGCGACGGATAGCCCGTGAACAGGTATTTCATCGGCATGGAGAAGATTCGCTTTTTGAAAGATTCTCTGGATTTCCTTGCGAGAAGTCGCTTTGCGCTTATCGTAGCCGTTCTTCACCCAGAAAGCCCCATTTTTATCCTGATACGGTTTGGCGACACCTCCCGCAATCTCCACAACCATTACCAGACCACGTCCCGTTTCCACATTGGAAGTCGTCGGGTTGATGGCAGGTTCGACGCATTGGCTGGCTGTATTGGAGACAAGTTGATTCAGTCGGCGAATGTCAGCGCTGGTCAGGCCGGCGACACTTCCGTCGTCATCGACCCCAATAAAAATACGTCCGCCAGCGCCATTGCTGAAAGCGACAAATTCCGCGGCTAGTGAGTCCGGATTAGTGATATTTTTCTTAAATTGGTGCGCGCTGTCTTCACCGCGTGCCAAGATAGAGAAAAGCTCTAAGGCTTCCATATCTGGTAAATTTCCTTTCGCTTTTCAAATGCCTCTTTTCCACCTTCCATAATGTTCACAATCCGCTCTTGTTGGGCCGGGCCATCGAGACCACCGCATAGGCCAGCCCGCGTAAGTAAGAGTTTGGAGCCGTTCACCCGTTCCACAATGTTGTAGTTGACACTGGTTGTGGCAAAGTCCGGCCGCTCGTGGAAGGGTTTCTTCAAGTATACGGTATTTGTTGCTTCGCCATCCATTTCCACAATCGCCAAGGTGTCTGGCTTATTGAAAGCCGTGAGAATTTCATTCTTGCTGATAGTAACTGTGTCCTCACCCTGCGCTCGACCTTTGACCTCGGTAAAGCGCAACGGTTCACAATCTACGCTGCGCGGATTAGCGGGAATGAACGATACCACGTCGTAACCGACCTTTGCCGTACTCACGTTGGTGGAAATAAAGCCGAGCGATGTTTCAATGTCCATTAAGGCTTCTATGGTGGAAAGTTCGATGGTACGCCGTGCCTTTTCGTCAGCAGCAAATGTTTCGGGCTTACTCATCAGCCTATTAAACAAGCCTACCGGTATGAGTATTGTGCCGCCCACAATCTCATCGGCGGCGTTGCGGAGATGAGCTTCTCCGTCTCTAGTTTTGCCAGCCGCTTTTGCATACGGGACTCGAGTCCCTCGGCACGGCGAGCCGTCAATTGGGAATTCGCTTGGAGTTCGACTTGCCAGCTGCCTCTTTCATCTTCAGGGCGGCAGCGCGGAAAGCCCAATACTGTATCTCGGCAGTCAGGCGTATTTTGACCTCCTTGGCGGTTTTATCTATCAGCTTCATTTTATGTTCTTTGACTTCCTTCACATAGGCGGCAATAACTTTAGAGATGGCATATCCTACCGCAATTTCCTCCACGTCCTGTTGGATCCACGATTGGCTATTGCGGTATAAAATCTGCTTGGCGACAATGCCGATAGCGTTCTTGACCGTGACCGTCATAGCGTTTATTCCATGCCATTTGACGGCGACTATGCTCACAGCGGTGCCGCCTGTGATGCCGCCGACGCTTGTCCCTACAGTTATATCTTCCAATCGAGCCAAATACTCGCCCCTTTATTTTGCGTCCTTGTTTGGTTGCTTGGTTGATGGTTTGCGCCCGTTTGCGCTGCGCCCGTCCGGGGGTTTAGGCCTTCCCTTGGGGATAACCCAGAGATTTCCCAACCGTGTCGCGCCGTTTACCCTCCCGCTGTCGCAGAGTATCTGCACCCGCCGTCCGCTTATGTTCCATAGTTCCGACGCTTCCTTAACGGTCATCCATTCCATAAACCAACCCTCTCGCGTTTGAAATAATATGTGTTTGCATTAAACATCGATATCGCGAATAAATCAAGGGGAAAAGGGGAAAATCAACAATAATCGAAAATTCTGAAAGTATGGCTAAAAATGGTTTTTTCAAAACCCATTGACAACACTTCGCAGACTTAAAAAATGGATCCTAGAGGCCACCTCAGCCATGGGATCGTCAGGCGGGATATCCACCACCGACACCCGGAGTTCGGTTACGGGCGGACGCCACGGCGGTCTTAATTGAGAAGCCTTTTGTGGACCTGGATACGGACCCCACCTTTGCCTCGGAGAACCACCATGCACGCCTATGGCCACGATGGCCACGCCGCCATTGGTGAAGGCGGCCGTCGACCTCCAGATATGGGCGAGCCTGCCGCTCGGCAAGATGGCGATCGACGATGGTGTGACCTTGGCTAGTATGCTAAATTTTCCAATAAAAGTCGAAGGTCGCATCGTTAATACGGCCACGGCCCAGATGGCCGTGGCCCCCATTTTGGTGGCCAGCCAGATTGTCGTGGGCCTCCAGACCTTGCAAAGCCGAGAGCTAGATCCTTATTTTGGCTTCATCGTTGGTTTTGTCCGGATCGCCGGCGGCTGGGCGATCAGCGAAATTTGGGACGAAGTGGAGCTTGAGGGTGTCATCCGCAACCTTTTTGACGATTCCGGCGAGGGCCCCTTAAAACGAAAAACGCTTGGCTGAGAGCGCCCAGGGCTTGGCCGCGTCTTATCGGGGCGTGGGCGAAGTCGATTTTTTCCGACCCCAGCCCTTCATGTTCTACGATCGCCGCATGGTAGCTTTGGTCTGTGGCCACGCAAACTCTGGGCACGAGGGTGTTAATGAGATTTCTGAGCATGGGCTACCGGGATTTCTCCGAGTTTTCGGCCTGTGGTCCCAGCGACATGGCCAGTGGCATGGGCATGTTCGAGGCCGGTTGCGAAAATCGCCGGACCATCGCCACCCGAAATGTGACATCGACTAGGATAGCCCACAAATAGGTCTAGAATCGATTTTACGGGCCTCAAGTTCTTTCCTGGGATTCCCCTGACCATTTTGCCAAAGCGAGGCTTAAACGCGTCTCAGGGCTCTTTAACGGTCTTCCCGAAGGAGGCCTAAATTAAGGCACTTTGGAAGGGGTATGGGAGTTCTGGGCAGGGGGACGAGGGAGGCGATCGCCCATACCGGATAGCTGATCCTCTATGGCAATCATGCGCCACTGCCAAGACACCAACATCGTTTATCGGCACTCTCCAGAAGTCCTGGCTGAAACCCAAACCAAAGCCGCCGAAGCCACACCCACGGGGCATGCGTTCCCCCGTCGGCCGGGCCGCCACACAAGCCTCGCAAAACGAATTCGTCTCCCGACACATAAGCCCCGGCGGAAGCGCCGACCTCCAGGAGGCCGTTTTTCAAGTCCCTCGTCAAACGGCGATATTTCCCCGCCCCATCCACCACCAAATCACAAGCCAAAAAATCTCCATCGCGCTTCCCTTCCGTCCCGGCTAACCTCGCGCCCACACCACGAGCAAACCGCTACATTTCAATGATCGATTTCGCCCAAGAACCCTCTAAAGAATGGCCCCAGCGGCGGATCGTTTTTTGATATTTATGACTTAAGCTGGTCCGCTTTCCTTGGTGAGATGGCCCATTTTGATTGGTGATTTTTCAGGCAAGGTCAAGGGAGGGGCTTACCGTTGGTGGTGAAAGTGATGGGCCAGGGAACTTTTTCAAGTAAAGGGAAACCAGTTGTGTGGGCAGATGGCCCATTTTGGTCTGGTGGCTTTTAAGAAAACGAGAACTTGGGTGATCGCCATTGGCTGACAATCCCTGGAATTACACTGCGTGGGAAGTACTTATGGCAGTGAAAAGTCGTCGTGATGGGGGATTTTTGGCTGGGATTATTGGGAGGACAATCGCGGGTGGTTGGGGAGGGATTGTTGCGGTTTGAAGGTGGGAAAAGGGTTTTGGTTAAGGGGATGTTGGGGGAGGGAGGTGGCTTTCGCGAAAGCCGAAGGCGGCGTAGATTATGACGGCGGAGCCGATGATGGCCGTGGGGGAAAAAGGATCGGAGAATAGTAGCCAGCTGGAGAGAGCGCCGCAGAGGATTTCTAGGGTACCGAAGACGCCAACGGTGTGGGCCGGGAGGTGTTTGAGGGCCGCGAAAGCGGTCAGTTGGCCTAAGGCGGACAGGGAGACTAAGGCCAATCCCAGGGCGGTTTCCGTGAGATTGTCTATTCCGAAGCCAGTGGGGGAAAGAAACGAGAGCGGCCAGGATACCGCCACGCAGGCCAGACAGTAAAAAAGAAAAGGCTCCAGGCCGTGGTTGGCTGGGCCGAGGCGCCGGGTAAGGACGAAGGAAAGGGCGTAAAGCGCGGCGCCAAAAAAGCCTATGACATGGCCCCAACTAAGGTTTAGGCCGCTGGTTTGATCGGGCAGAACCAAGAGAACGCAACCGATGAAAGCGATAATGACTCGGGTCAGGGCCCTTAGGGTGATCCTTTCGCCCAGTATGAGCCTGGCCATGAACACGGACATGGCTGGGTAGAGCAACACAAGCACGACGGCCTGATAGAGGGGGATCATTGTTATGGAAGCGTTGCCGGCGGCGCTGGCCAGCGCTCCCGTGAGACCGATCAAGGCCAGTAGGCAGGGTTTGTCCAGGGTCAGCTTGGTCGCGGTTAGGCGGGAGAGAGCCGCGACGAGTGTCAGGCCCAGGATTCCCCTAAGTAACAAAAGCCCGAAAATCGAGATTGAACCGTCTAATAAACGTAGGCCGTTGTCAAAGGCGGCAAAAAATAACGGCGATCCAATCGCCAGGGCAAGGCCAAGCTGTTGGCCATGGCGACCCTGGGTTGGATTCGAAAAGTTATTGTCGCTGCCTGGCATGGATTGTCTTTAGGGTTTGGGGAAAAGAAAGATGGTTAGGGGTTTCTTGGGGCACCCACTTTCGGATAGGCTGGGTAAGGGAAAGGCGCCCAAACTATGACCGAGTATTTGGGGTTTAGCGGTTGAGCCGAGAGTTTGCGTAGTAAGCATTATAATCTCCGGGGAGGGATAATCCAACCAATTATTTATCGTTTATCGAGTATTCGGGTTTTGGTTAGAGGGATAATCCAACCAATTATTTATCGTTTATTGAGTATTCGGGTTTTGGTTAAAGGCATAATGGCTGGCCTTGCCTTGGAAAGGAAGTGTCAGGGTGGGGTTTCATTTTCCGGGGAAGCCAAGAGGACGGGGGCCGGGACAATAAAACGGGCGGCCGAAGCCGCCCGAGTTGAGGGAATGGGAGATCGCCTTATCGCTTGTGGCCAAGGACGCGAACCCCCGGGGGTTTTCTACAGATGTTCGTGCCCCTTCAGGGCGGTGTGCAGGAGCTCGTGGCTCTTGTGTCCGCCGTACTCGACCAAGAACTCCTCAAGGAGGGCCTTGACTTCGGGGTTTTCGTGGCTCTTACGCAGGGGCAGATTGCGGTCGTCGGTATACAGGCCCTGGATGCGTTTGGAGCGGTAGTTGATGTCGTGGCTGATGGGCTGGCCGCCTCCGGAGATGCAGCCACCGGGGCAAGCCATGACTTCGATAAAGGTCCAACCCCTGGGGTTGCCGGCCTTGATTTCGTCCATGACTTTCCTGGCGTTCCCCAAACCGTGGGCGATGGCCAGCTTGATCTTCGTGCCCTTGAGATCCACCTCGGCCTCGCGAAGGCCGCCCAAACCGCGGATGGACTCGAACTCTATCGTCGGCAGGGTTTCTTTGGTGACCACCTCGTAGGCGGTACGCATGGCCGCCTCCATGACGCCACCGGTGTTTCCGAAGATGGTGCCGGCGCCGGAGCCAATACCCATGAGGGGATCGTAAGGCGTCGAGGGCAGATCGTTAAAAGCCAGCCCAAAGCTCTGGATCAGCTGGCCGAGTTCCCTGGTCGTCAAGACGTAGTCAACGTCCTGATAGCCGCTGGACTTCATCTCGGGGCGGAGGCACTCGTATTTCTTGGCCGTGCAAGGCATGATCGAGACCGAGACGATCTTTGAGGGGTCCAGGCCCTCTTTCTTGGCGTACCAGGTCTTGACCAAGGCCCCGAACATCTGCTGGGGGCTCTTGCAGGTGGAGTGGTGCTGGATGAGTTCGGGATAGAACATTTCCATGAAGTTGATCCAGCCCGGGGAGCAGCTGGTGATCATGGGCATGTGTTTGTTAGCGCCGAGGCGCTTGAGGAACTCGGTGGCTTCCTCCATGATGGTCAGGTCGGCGGAGAAGTTGGTGTCCAACACCCGATCGAAGCCGATCCGCTTGAGGGCGGTGACCATCTGGCCGGTCACGATAGCGCCCGTCTTGTTGCCGAAATAATCGCCCAGGGCCACCCGGGTGGCCGGAGCGGTCTGGACCACGACGATCTTATCGGGATCGTTGATGGCTTCCAGCACCTTGGCCGTGTCGTCTTTGACCACAATGGCCCCAACCGGGCAGATGACCGAGCACTGACCGCATAAGGTGCACTTGACATCCTCAAGACCCTTACCAAAGGCGGGAGTCACGGTGGACTTAAAGCCGCGATTGGCGAAGGTGTAGACGTTGCAGGTCTGCTTATCGGCGCAGAAGCGCACGCAACGGCCACAGAGGATACACTTGTTGGGGTCGCGGACGAGGCTAGGACTGCTGGTGTCGAGGTCCCACTGAGGCTTGGCCGGGGGAAAGCGGACCTCTTTGATGCCCAAGTTCTGGGCCAGGGCCTGGAGCTCGCAGTTTTGGCTGCGCGAGCAGGTCAGGCAGTCCTTAGGGTGGTTGGCCAGCAAGAGCTCGACCACGAGACGACGGGCCGACCGAACCTTGGGTGAGTTGGTGAAGACCACCAGACCGTCGGTTACGGGGAAAGAGCAGGCCGCCGCTAGGGCTCTGGCCCCTTGAACCTCAACCACACAGACGCGGCAGCCGCTGTAGGGCTTGACGTCAAAGTGGTGACAGAGGGTGGGGATGTTGATACCAAGTTTTCGAGCGGCGCCCCAGATGGTGACGCCCGCTTGAACGGTTACAGACTGGTTGTCGATGGTCAGGGTAACAGTTTTACTCATTTGGGGCACCCTACTTCTTGCAGACCGCTTTAGTCTTGCGGCAGGCGTCAATACAAGACCCACACTTGATACACTTGATCGGATCGATCTTGTGAGGCTCTTTCTTGTCTCCGTCGATGGCGGAAGCCGGGCACTGCTTTTTGCAAAGCCCACATCCGATACACTTCTCTTCATCGATCCAGAAGGTCAACAAGGCGGAGCAGGCTTTGGCCGGACATCTCTTCTCAAAGATGTGAGCCTCATATTCATGCCTGAAGTAGCGCAAGGTTGAGAGGATCGGGTTCGGGCAGGTCTGTCCGAGGCCGCATAAGGCACTGAGTTTGATATTGTTGGCCAGCT